>MIBM01000071.1:0-7272 GCA_001830645.1 Spirochaetes bacterium RIFOXYC1_FULL_54_7 | reverse complement strand
GCTCGAGAAAATTGGGTATGTCCATCAAGAAGGACCGGCTTGCATCCAAGGCCCCCAACTGGAGGCTCAAAGATGTCTTCATGTCTGCAGCAGCCCATGAGAAACACTCGGGAACCCTGAAACGCCGATGGACAAGTACTCCTGCGGATGAATCTGCGAAAAGTGCGCACCGCTTTCCGAGCTCCTCCACATAGGATGCGTAGGCGTCGATATCAAAGCGCTCCACAGCCAGAGGTATCGCTGTGGTTCCTTGGGCATCCATGGATAAAATATCGTAGGATAAAACCGGACCGTTCATTCCATCCACCTGCTAGAGCCAATCATCAAAGAAATCGAAGATCTTGTTTCCCTTGAACTGGTGCTTTCCTTCGAATTCTTCTGAATCGAGACGATCTTCGTGGCCTGCCGCAGCATAGATGGTTTGTACCATGGCATAGGTCTGCCGTGTAGCTTCCACGGGAAAGATGGGATCCATCGAACCGAATTCCACGAATAGAGGGCGCGGACAGATCAAGCCTGCGACTTCCGCGTGATCGCCGTAATGGAGGAGCCCGGGGACAATCTGGGAACCGCATATCTGGCCGGTTATGAGCGGAAAGGACCGCCACGAATTGAGGTAGCCACTTACTCCGGCGACACGGATGCGTTTGTCGTAAGCAGTACTGAACAAGGTAGTTGTCCCGCCTTGGGAAAGTCCTGCACAACCGATACGGCCGGAATCCACAAGCTTGGTGCTTGTCAGATAATCTATCGCCCTACCGATATCGAAGATGTGCAGAGTCAGAAGATTGTAACCTAACAGCATGCCCCGGATAAAATTGATATCACACCAGTGTTCCCCTTCCTCTATCTCCATGAAACCGTAAATGGTTTCCTTGTCGTCGGTTCGCTCTCCGAAGCAACGCAGGTCGGGAGCAATGGCGATATAGCCTCGTCTGGCGAATTGTTCCGCGTAATTGTAGTTGTATCCTTCCAGATGGCGCTTTTCCCAATCCTTGTCCCCTATTCCGGCTGGATCTTTTTTACCTCTTCCATGGCCGTGTGGGCACACAACAGCCGGCGCAGGAAACTGGATTCCTTTCGGGATGAAGAGGTACGCGGGTATTTTTGAATAGGCATCTGCGTTGTAGACAATCTTCTTCCTCACATAATCTACAGTCTCGATGGTCTCCAGAGTCTCCGGCTCCAAGGGGCATCCAGGTTCGGGGAATCTGCCGAGGCAGTCAATGAAGACTTTCCTGAACTTTTTCTTCCACGATGAAAAACCTGCCCGCGAGTTGCCCTGCCATTCGAGGGTGGGCTTTTCGCCCAGATACCGGCTCCGCCAATACTCCATGCACGAATACGCTTTGTCGATTGTCATAATCTACCCCTTGACCGCTCCGGAAGATAATCCTTTTATGAACTGACGCTGCAGCAACAGGAAAAGCAGAAGAAATGGAATTGCTGCCAGTATGAGGACGGAGAATGCAAGATTCCACTGATTGTAATACTGACCGAAAAACATGTAGACCCGCGGCATGATTGGTTTCAGTGCAGTCTTGTCTATCATTATCAGGGGGACGAGCAAATCGTTCCAGAGGAAGATCATATTCTGGATGATCACCGCCGAAGTGATTGGCTTCATCAGGGGAAAGAAGATGCAGTAGAACATCCGGAGGTAGCCACAGCCATCGATCACCGAGGCTTCCTCCATTTCCTTCGGGATGGTTTTTATGAATTGGCTGAAGAAAAAAATAGTGATCGGCAATGTCATAGCCACATAGACAAGGATGGTACCTGTAAGTGTGTTGGTCAATTTGAGGGTTCTTCCCATTAGCACATAAAGGGGGATCATTATCACCTGGAAAGGGAGCATGAGCCCAACGAGGAAGGTGTAGAATGCGGTTTTGAAAACCTTGTTTTTCTCCCGGATGGCCATGGGAAAGGCGGCAATTGATCCTATCATGATATTTATGAAAATCGTGGAGCCTGTGATGACAACGCTGTTTCTCAAGGCAATATGGAATTTCGATTGTCGCCATGCTTCGCGGTAATTGTCCAGATTCAGAGTTCGGGGAAGCCGCAAGATTCCCTGCCCGGATTCCTGGACAGTCTGGAAAGTAGGGACAAGTACAATCAGCATCGGAAGCAACACCAGCAGGGCAATGAAGATCAAGGCAATCCGGAGCAGAATCCGGGAGAGCTGGAATTTTGGCTTTTTACCTTTGTTCACAGGTATCCCTCCTCGTTCCTCGTCAGCAATTTCAGTTCGGCAATGGTGAATAGTACGATGAGCAGGGTCAGCATTACGGCAACAGCCGATCCGTATCCGAACTTGGCTGTGTAAAGTGCATGTTTGTAGATTTGCAGGGTAAGAACTTCGGTGGTGAAGCCTGGGCCTCCATAGGTTAGAATGAATATGAAATCAAAGGTTTTGAAACTTCCGATAGTGGATATGATGAGATTGAATATTATAGCAGGCCGCAATCCAGGCAATGTGATATGCACGAGCCTCTGCATATAAGAAGCGCCGTCGATTTTTGCAGATTCATGGTGTTCCTCGGGTATGTTCATCAGTCCCGCCAGGAACACGATCATGACGTTTCCACCCCATTGCCAGAGTGGCACGAGCATTACTGACGCCATCGCGAGGTGGGGATCACCGAGCCAGTCACGGGAAAGGATTTCAAGACCAGCGACCCTCAGAAGTGAATTGATGGCGCCTGATTGCGGGCTGTACATGTATTTCCAGATGAATGCGGCGACCACCGGGCTCAGTACTGCCGGCACAAAAAAAATGGACCTGAATACGTTGTTGATGTTGGATCGGCGCTCAAGCATCAACGCCAATACCAGTCCGATTATATTCGAAAGAAAAGTGACCACAACAGTGTAAATGAGGGAGTTCATCGTTGCGGTGCGGGTATACTGATCCCTGAAAATATCAAGATAATTTCTGAAACCAATAAAAATCTTCTGCTTCGCCATTCCATCCCAATCTGTCAGGCTGTAGTACAAGCCAGTGAACATGGGGTAGACATAAAAGAACAAGTAGACCACCAGGGCAGGAATGAGAAAAAGATACAGGATGTTTTCGCTGGTCCTCCTCGACTTCGCCATACCTCGGCCTCCTTTGCTGGAAACGACGGAACCCCGGTACAGGGTTCCGTCGCTGGCTGCCTACTTCAGATTCGTGCGGAGATACGTTTCAAGCTCTTCCAGGGCTGCGGGTATGGATTTGGTTCCCATCATGACCTCCTGGAAAACCTTGAACAACAGCGCATCCATGCCTGCCGGCCAATTCCTTGAGAAGTAAGGAGTGGTTTTCCCCTTCGAGAGATAGTTGTCGACGATGTAGGATACAGAAGGGTGGAAGGCGACATTGATACCCTTCACTGCAGAGAATCCCTTCTTTCCATTCAGGTATTCCTTGTAGGGTCCCTCACTGAAGAAATATTCAAAATACTCAAGTGCCGCATCCTTGTTCTTAGAGTTTGCGGCAATGGACATCCCCAATTCTCCCTCAAGAGTGATATAGGTCTCGGCTCCTTTCTTGTTGAAAGGAACAGGGAAAAGGCTGTATTTGAGTGATGGGTTCAATTGATCAAAAACGGGGATGACCCAAGTGCCGATTATGTGCATCGCACCCTGTCCATTCGCGAAGTCGGAAAGCGATTGCTCGTACTTTCCTCCCATTGGGTTTTTACCGTAATAGCCCTGGTCATATATGTACTTGATTTTTTCGAATATCTCTTGCCAGACGGGATCGGTGAGTTTTCGTTTGCCGGCTAGCAACTCTTCATCATATTTCGGATTGGCTCCGTAGATGAGGTTTCCTGCCGCATTATTCAGGATGTACATGCTGCACCATCCGTCACCCAGATCGCTGACTATAGGTGTAATACCGTTCGTCTTCAGTGTTTCACAAACCTTCAGGAATTCGTCCCAATTGACTGGTACCTTGAGGTTGTATTTCTCGAACATATCGGTGTTGTAGAAAGCTCCCACAGCCAGATGGTTCCAGGTGACTCCATAGACTTTCCCGTCCTTGACCAGGCAAGTTGCGGCGATATCGTCGAAAATCCCGCTCTTCATTATCGAAGTTCCAGTCAGATCCATGAAGAGGTCGTTGGCCGCCATCTGTTTGTATTGTGGGAACATCTGAGTAGTACAGATGTCGGGCAGATCGCCGGATGCAGCGAGGGCTTGGATCCTTTGATCATACTGTCGTGAATTCATCGCCTCATATTCGATCGTGATATCCGGATTCTTCTCCATGAAACTTTTGTTCAACGCTGACACGAAAGGTGCGCCTTCCGGATTGAGATCCAGCATGGTCAGCGTTGTAGTTCCAATGCTGGTTCCCGCATCCTTCTTTCCTGCTGCAAAAACTGCATTACCCATAACCAACATCGCCACCAACAATAGAATCGATACCTTTTTGAGCATATGCTCCTCCTGACGGTTTCCAGTTGATTACTCAGATATAGCCCTATATCCGAGATTCGCGTATTCCTGATTCTTCTACCTCCTTTTCAATGGGGATAAATTCCCAAGTACGCGGTATAGGCGATCATGTTGATAAGTTCGCGTGTCCTTCTGAAATCATTCGGATCGCTTTTTGGATCCACGATAAGTTTCGAAAGGATCTGGGAAATGAATGAAACTGATTTGATGAACAATGGATGCCCCTGGGGCAAAGCCGAGACCGTTTCCATTTGTCTGATACAATTTGCTGCGAAAGGATTTTCAGTGAAGAAGGGTTTGTTAAGCATGTCGGACATGGCAGGTAGACAACCGGCTTCAGTAAAGTAGTACCGTGCCACCTCCTCGTCGGTGGTAAGGAATTCCATCCATGCACAGGCGGCATCGATATCCTTGCATCGTTTGGAGATGGCAAGCTGATGGTTGAATAATATGCTTTCGGATCTGCCTGAAAGACCCTTCGGTATGGGAATTACACCATAATGTGAATCAAATTCTTCCTTGAAACCACTGATCTGCTTGAATAATCCTCGCAGGAAAGGCCCGTCCACCCAGAATGCTATCTGATCCGAGGCGAAAAGCATGCGTCCTTCTGTGACATCCTTCATGCCCGGAACGCATCCCGATCCATATAGTTTCTTCAGCCACGATACCGTAGCGATGTTTTCGTCAGAATCTACTACGATGTTATTGAATGCATCTGAGAAGCCACCTTTGAACGAAAGGAAATATGGATAGAGCCAGATAAAAACCGGATCATTCGGGGACAAGGGCAGAGACATGCCCCAGGTATTCGGTTTTCCTGCCGCATTGATTGCCCTGCTGGTTTCAGCCAATTCGTCCAGTGTAGCTGGAGGAAGGTCTGGGTCAAATCCGCACCTTTCCAACACTTTCTTGTTGTAATAAAGCACGAACGGGGATAAGGCCCAGGTGACTGCATACAGGTTGTTTCCAATTTTCCCCGTTTGAACGTCGATGGGATACCTGCGCTTCAGGTTGCTGTGATTCATATAGCGATCAAGGGGTAGCAAGAGATCAAAATCGTTCAGGATCGATCCGAAGTGCGGTCCGATCTGCATTACATCCGGCATCTGACCGTCTATCGCCGATTTCACCAGGCTTTCGATGATTTGATAGTACGGAATGGGCAGGTAGCGGATAGAGGCAGAGGGATTCTTCTTTCCGAACCTGGCAATCATATTCTCGATGATCACATCGCCGGGTGATTCGGTTCCGATCCATCCCGAAAAATCTACAGTGTGCTTGCCTTGCAGGATGAATGTTCCTTTACCTTGAACTTTTTCCAGAAGCCCCATGGAGACACAGGTACTGACGGCTTCCCGAACCGTATGCCGCCCGCAGTTCAATAACGCCATCAGTTCGGATTCCGTTGGCAGTTGCGTTTCTTTATTCCGGATCAGCCCGTCAATGATGCCCAGTATACCCCTCAATGCGCGGCTCTGGTTCCCATTCGCTTCATCCATTGTTTTGCTTCTTCGCACTGGTGCCTCCCCCAAAGCCATATGGGTTGCGCTGGCAGTATATCATCCGAAAGATTCGAATCATTCGAGTGTAAGATGATTATCTGGCGCAATTTTCATTTTGTCAACAAAAAAGTGATGCTTCATTGATTGATGTGGATTGGATTTTCAAACCCATTCGAAGCTTGTCAGCGAGCCTTGATATGGTGAAGTCTTGATCCGCAGCTCAGACCACAATGAGTGGGAATATTCTGAATGCCTGCATTGTCTATGCCGCATTTTGATACTCAATCACTGTGGTGGAGTAAAAAAAGCATTTTCACCGCTTCCCCGAGGAGGAATGATGGAGGTTGCAGTGGGAAAGATTGGCGTTCCCTTTCTTCCCATCCCAGACAATTCCATTTCATCTTGCGCCATGCCCATGCATAAGCTAGACTTTGGCCGTGCGGTCCGGCTTGCCGGAGCCGCTGACTAATTCCTGATGCAGGACGGTGCGTCATGTCAGATGAAATTGATCCCGAAATAGCCGCATTGCTTGGCGGCGATATGGACGAATCACCCCGCAGTCCGGCGCCTTCATCGGGGGGCAGTTCATCCGGCAGGGGCTTTGGAGGCGATGATGGTCCGAGCTTCGAGGCATTGTTCGGCGACATGGGTGTGGCCGGAGACAACGGAGCTGCCAGGGGTGAATTCGATGTTGACCTGACCAAGAAAGCCTACACCGAGGTCAGGGTATTCGAGGATGAGCCGCCGAACAGTTTTTTCGAGGATGTCCAGTTCTACCAGAAGGCCCTTTCCGGCGAAGGGGAGACATCCCAACGCTTCCACGAACTGCTCAAGAAATATCTGCAAGCCACGGATCCCAAGGATCGGGGCATGTACCGCCAGCAGGTGATTACCGCTTACTGGAACATGGTTGCCAAGATGGCGCCCCGGGTCATTGCGTCGTCCCCTGTTATACCAAAACAGTTATTGGTGCGTTTCGGCCTTGCACTTCCCACCATGATAAGCCCCGAGCAGCGGTCGCTGTTCGGCAAGATTGTGTACAAGAAGGCCTATGACGAGCCGGTATACTACCTGGATGAATGGCTGCGCAACATTGCCATAGGTCAGATCAACGCCAGCAGTACTGACGAGGTGAAGAGCGCCCGGAACGACGAGCGTTCCCGGTACAACAACCTTCTGCAAAAGGCTTCGGGCAAGCGGGACACCGCAGAGGCCCTGCTCAAGGCCAAGGCCGAGGAACGCAAGTCCATGGAGCTGATGCTCCGTGAAAAGGTCGATGGGATTACGGAACACGGGGGCATGCCGGGCTTCCATGCCG
>MIBM01000070.1 GCA_001830645.1 Spirochaetes bacterium RIFOXYC1_FULL_54_7 | reverse complement strand
TTATACTGCTGTGGTGCAAGTCCGCTCCACTGATCCGCTGGCCACACTTGCCTGGAGCGGTGGTGGCAGTACGGGAACCCTGAATCCGGCCGAAGGATCCATCCATGTAATCCGGGTGCCTGCGGGAGTTCCGGGAGCACGCAAGCTCAGTCTTTCTGTCATCGCAAAAACCACTGCTGGCGGGTCTGCCTCATTATCCATTCCCCTTGCCACCGATTCGGCAAAGGCAGCGTCCCAGATGCGGGTCGAGGTTCCTTCCACCGCATCCCGGGTGCCGGTGGTGTTCCTGTCTGCTACAGCAGTTTCCGGGGTCAGCGGTTTTACACTTGTCCTGGACGGGGCAGAGCCCAGGATCATGGAGTCTTCCGGTGCTGTGGTTCTTGAACTACCTGGACTGGCTACCGGTACCCGTACCCTCGTGACAAGTTCCCAGGGCTTGGCTGGCCCGGCCTCGGTTGCTGTCAAGAACAGCTTTGTGGTTTCCGGGGCTGGTCCAAGAATCCGGGTGGGCTCCCTTGTCGGCAAGGATGGCAGTCAGGATTTTGCCGGTGCGGGGGCGGTGATCCTGCCAGTGGATGCCAGGTTGTCCGGAACCGTGGAAGCTCCGAATGATCTTGCATCCCTGAGCATATCCGTTAATGGCGGTAATCCGGTGAACCTGAGTCCCAGGAAGGCCTCCGCTGGAGGTTTTACCTTCGAGGCTGCCCTGCCGAAGAATTTGCCACCCGAGTTGCTGGAGTTTGTCATTGTGGCTGTGGACAAAGCTGGCAATGAGGACCGTTACGCTGGGTCTTTCTATCGTGTGTTCCCTGTTCCTTCCGCAGGCTTGAATGACGATGAGGGGCTGCGATTCAATGATGACCGGCTGGCCAGTCCTGCAGGTGGTGCTGCACGGGTACTCCTGTTCGATGACAGTCCTGTACTCGGGCGCTTTGTCGGCAGGCCTCTGGACTCAGTGGAACTTGATACGCCTAGCCCTGTGGTTTCAGTCAGCTTCGATGGTTCGCAGGTCCGGCTGAACCCTGGTGACGAGGGTATAACCGAACCTCTGACTGTGATTGCACGTACCATAGACGGTGATGAATTCATCTGGGGACCGTTCATAGCCCTGCGTGACCGCGCACTCCCGGAACTCAAGGTCCTTGCTCCACAGGCTGACTACTGGGCGCAGGACACTGTGGTTGTCGAGGTCTCTGCTACCGATCCCAATGGGATAAGCACGGTGGAGGTTTCTGTGGACGGCTCAAGCTGGACGCCTTTGGTTCCTGGAGTACCTGGTGCAGCACGGGAAGTAGAAAAGCCGTCAGCTGATGCACCAGCGGATATTGCTCCAGGGGGTGAAAGGCTTGCGGAAGGCACACCGGATGACACAACGGTAACAACTGGCCTGCTGGACGGGATTCCTGTTTACCGGTCTGAACTTGATCTTGGTTCCATTGCCGAAGGCGGAGTTTTCCTTACACTGAGGGCTACTGACGGGGCCGGGCGTGTTTCGGAGTCTGTGGTTGCGATATCCAGGGATGTTACTCCCCCGGCCATCCAGCTGATAGCACCTGCCCCTGGCGACAGCCCCAATGGCCGTACCACTGTTGCCGCCCTGGTTTCCGATGCTGGTTCCCTGGCGCTTCTGGAGCTGGCCCTGGCAGGGGAAGCTTTCCAGCCGGTTGAACTGGGTACGGCCATCCCTGCGCGGGCCGAACTGACTGGAGAGCCGGATGCTCCTGCGCCTGTTGCCTTCAGGGCTACTGACAGGGCTGGGAATGTAACCGAACTGGTTCCTGCCTTCGATATCGATCCTGCGGCAGACCTGCCACGGGCAGTGGTGCAGGCCCCCAGGGAAGAAGAACTAGTCCGTAGTGACTTTGCTGTATCCGGGGTGGTTTTTGATGACGACGGGGCGGCGGCAGCCTTCTACCGTCTGGATGAGGGCGAGTGGGCACGGGTGGACCTGCAGGGTTCATCCTTTTCAATACCCTTCAGCCTGGAACAGGTGGGTGACAACGAGCATGTTGTACAGGTATATGGCGAAGACCTTTACGGCGTGACTGGCGAGATTGCAGAGGTCCGCTTCAGGATATCCACCGCTGAACCTACCGGACTCATGGAAGTGCCATCGCTTGAGGACACGGTCCGGGGCGTGGTCATGCTGGCCGGTGTGGCCAGTGACGAGAACGGAATAGCCGAAGTCCATGTGTCCTTTGACAATGCCGTCAGCTTCCATCGTGCCGAAGGCGCGGAGAACTGGACCTATCCTCTGGACACGCGCATCCTGTCGGACGGCAGCAGATCCATCATCATCCGGACTCTGGATGGCTACGGGGTGGAGGGCATTTCAGCCGGCATCATGACCGCAGACAACGTGCCACCGACGGTGACTATGGACGTACCCGGTGACGGTGAGGATATCTTCAGGACTATGCCGATAAGTGGCCGGGTAGGTGACAGCACGGCCATAGCCGAAGTGTATGCCGAGCTACTCGGAATAGGCAGTAGCGAGCCCGTCCGGAGGATGGATCTTGGGGAAAGTGCGGTGGTTAAAGCGGAGATGGATGTCAGCGGATTACCCCCAGGCCATTATATCCTGCGTCTTGGTGCCCGTGACCGTGCAACCAACGAAACCTTTGTCACCCGTGAACTGATGATCCATGAGACCAGGCCGGGCCTGTCCCTGGATATACGGCTGCCGGTATCGGGCGAGAAGGTCACCGGTAATTTACTTGTTGCCGGCCGTTTTGCGGGTGCCAGGTATCCGGCCACGGTAAGCATACTGGCCGATGGGGTTGAAATCGGTTCTGCCGAGGCTGACAACACCGGCTACTATTTTACGACGATAGCTGAGGAGCAGCTGCCTGTGGATGGTCCGCTGGTGCTGAGTGCCAGGGCCTTTGATCCGGAAGGCAACCCCGTGTTTTCCCGCGGGATTCCCCTGGAATGGGCCAGGACCGGGCCCTGGGCTACGGTGGACAGCCTGGGCTTCGGTGCATTCACACCCTACCGTCCCTTCCTTTCCGGTGGTGCCGGCTGGAAAGGGGACTTGCCATCCGATCCCAAAGAGGCCAAGGCAGTTATCAAGTCCCGCACGCCTGTGGGTGTAGAGGTGAGCATGGACGACGGCAGGTCTTTTGCCGATGCCAGGGGCAGCCAGGAATGGCGCTTCAGGCTTGAGACCCAGGACTATCCCGAGGGGGGCCTGTTCCCCATTGTACGGGTCCGATACAACGACGGTTCGGTGGCGGTCGTCAGGACGGTTCTTGGCCTGGACAAGACGGAGCCTCGGGTCGAGGTGCTTGAGCCGGGTGAGGGAGCCCTCTTCGACAATCTGATTCCTGTGAACGGTACGGCCTGGGATGACCACGGTCTGGAAGACCTCTCTGTGTATCTGCGGGCCGGGGACAAGGCTGGCTACGAACTGCCATCCTTTATACAGGGCTTATACCTGGATGGCCACGCCTTCGGTGGTTCATATTGGGAGCTCGGATTGGGCCTGACTTTCTTCGATGATGCAGTCAAGCTTCAAGGCCAGCTGGGCATGGCAGCATCGCTGGATGACCCGACCAAAGACATACGGTTTGGCGGTTCTTCATATGGCATCAAACTGCTTGCAAGTCTTGCACGGTTCCCCTTTGGCTTCCTGTTTGGCCCGGATTGGGATTTCCTGAGTGCGGAGGCCATGGTTGGCGCCAATTTTGCCTATTTCAGCGAATCCAGAAGTGGTTCCGGGCTTATGCTGGCAGCGGTTGTATCCCAGCTGGAGTTTCCCAAGGTCAGCTTGAAAAACCTCTCCATCTTCCGCACCTATTCTTTCTATACAGAGGGTACCTTCTGGCTATTCTCGTCGGATGTCGAGGCAAAGGTCCAGCCAGCTCTGGCCGTGGGTATAAGGATAGGTGTGTTCTAGGACCTGGTCGCATTGTCCTGGTAGTACCTGACGCAGGCTTCGAAATCGGAGAACCTGCCGGCAAGTTCCGGCAGGGCGTCTCCGAATGCAGCCAGTTGGCCGTCACGTGCCGTGTCCTCCAGTATCTTGGCGGCATCACCCAAGTGACGGGCACTAAGATTCCAGGCCGCGCCTTTGATGGAGTGAGATATCTCCCTGAGTGTGGTGGCATCGTTTGCCGCGAGGGCCGCCTCCATGTCTGAAAGCTGGCCGCGGGTTTTGACTATGAAGCGTCCCAGGAGGTCCAGGACCTTCTCCTTCTGGCCCAGGAAGGTGTCCACCAGGCCTTCGAAATCGAAGACCGACGAATCCCAGGGCGGATTGCCCGCTATGGGGGGGGAGCCAGCCTCGGAGCCAGGCTGGTTGGTTCCTGCAGATGCTCTGTCTGCCCAGAAGGCAAGCATGGCTTCAAGATCCATCTTCTTGAAGGGTTTGACCAGCACGTCATTCATGCCGGCGGCTATGCACTTGTCCCTCTCGCCTTTCAGGGCGCTGGCGGTTATCGCGATTATGGGTTTGGTGAAGCCGGCTTCTCGAAGTGCCTTGGTAGCCTGGTATCCATCCATGACCGGCATGAAGATATCCATCAGCACCAGGTCGTAGTCGCTGGTGGCTGCCAGCCTTACCGCTTCCGCGCCGTCGCTAGCCAGTGCCACCTGGCAGCCTAGCTTGTGCAGCAGGGTGGCAAACAGTTCCTGGTTGACCATATGGTCTTCAGCCAGCAGCACTGACAGCCCGAAGCCTTCGGGCTCGGCCGGGATAGCCTCAGCGGGTTCGTCATCTACCGGAGGAAGGTCTACCTCATCTCCTAAGGCTTTCTGAAGTACATCGTACAGCTCATCCGGATCCAGCGGTTTTGCCACATAGCCATTGAACCACTGCAGCAGCTTCATCTTGGCCTCTGGCCCTATGGCTCCCTTGGGGGCAAGAAGCACAAGCCGTGCGCTGTTTATGTTCCTGTCAGCCGTGACCTCCGCAGCGAAGCGCCATCCATCCATTTCAGGCATATTCTGGTCTATAAGGCAGAGGCCGTATGGGTCACCCGCATCCGCTGCATCCCTCATGGCCTTGATCGCGTCCATGCCGGATGCAACCCCCTCTACCCTCAGCCCGAAACCACTGGCGACCCGGATGGTATACGCCAGGGCAAGCGGATGGTCGTCCAGGACCAGGGCACGGACTGCTTCTGCCAGGGTTCCTGTGCGCTGGCGTGGCTTTACATCAGCTGAAACTATGGGGATGCTGAAACCGAAAACAGAGCCACGGCCCGGGTTTGGTGCATAGCTCATCTCGCCGCCCATCAGGCCAACCAGGTGTCGACAGATGGCCAGACCCAGCCCCGTGCCGCCCTGGGTGGAGATGCCGGCGCTTGCCTGGGAGAAGGGCGTGAACAACCGGGCTCTCATGTGCTCCGGAACGCCCGAGCCTGAGTCGGTTACGGTCAGGGTCATGGTCTGTCTGCCGCCCTGTTCCGAACCTGCGACGGCTTGGACGTAGATTTCGCCACCCTGGGTGAACTTGACGGCGTTCTTGAACAGGTTGACTACGATCTGCCTCAGGCGACCGGGATCGCCCCTGGCGGTCTGTGGCAGGGCCTCGTCGATATCGAGCAGCACTTCCAGGCCCTTCTTGTGGGCATCCAGGATTATCAGTTCAACGGACAAGCGGAGGATGCTGCGAAGGTTGAAGTCGACCGCATGCAGATCCAACCTGCCGGCTTCGATCTTTGAAAAATCAAGGACATCGTTTATCAGGCCAAGCAGGACATCAGCGGAAAATGTGACGGTGCGGATATAGTCCAGCTGCTCCTTGTCCAGGTCCGTATCTACGAGCAGTTCGGTCATGCCCAGGATGGTCTGGATGGGGGTACGTATCTCATGGCTCATGTTGGCCAGGAACTGGCTTTTGGTTATGGTTGCCTTCTCGGCCTCTTCCTTGGCTGAAACAAGGTCGCTTTCACGCAGTTTCTGGTCTGTCATATCCTGGAAAGCACACCATATCCAGGTCTCGGGTTTTCCTGCCTTGCCTGGCCTGTCGGGGTTTATAGGGCTCATGGTTATCCGCAGCCATAGTCGTTTGCCTTCAGCCGTGCGTACCGGGCTCTCTACGGTGGCTACACCCATCCGGCCGAGCAGGAGTTCGTTCACATAGTAGGAGAACTTGGAGGCCTCACCCTCGTGCATCCAGTCGAACAGGGGCGCTGATAGTTTTCCTGGTGCAAAGCCGGCCAGTTCGATGAAAAGCTCCTCGAAGGCCTGGTTCCAGAGACCTGGTATGCCATGCTCGTTGAGGATGATCATGGGTTGCTGGGCTTGCTCGAAGGCTGCCCTGAATATCAGGTCTGGTAAGGCCATTCGTTCTCCTCTGGATCTGTTGCTGCGGGACTTCAGAAATTTGCCTTCAGTATCTCCATGCTTTTG
This sequence comes from Spirochaetes bacterium RIFOXYC1_FULL_54_7, assembly GCA_001830645.1. GTDB lineage: Bacteria > Spirochaetota > Spirochaetia > Treponematales > UBA12059 > MIBM01. Next base: position 6,754 of record MIBM01000070.1, on the reverse strand, counting down.
CGGACTATCTGTTCCGGTTTCAGGGGTTTTACAAGATAACTCTTTACGCCCGCCCTGAAGGCCTTGACCACAGACTCGCGCTGGGTTACCGCAGACAGCACTATGAAGGGCATCTCGAGATCCTGGGCGTGCAGCTCGGTTAACACGCCGAATCCGTCCAGTTCAGGCATGCGCAGATCCAGGAATACCAGGTCAAACACCTGGTTCCTCACAGCGGTCAGGAATTCCCTGCCATTGGAAAAGGTGTGGACCGTGGCATTGATGGACTCGAAGGTGGTCTTCAATAATTCCTGTATGACAAAATCATCATCGACAACGGCAATTTCAAGGTCACCGCCGAAATCCCTGGCAGACTCCATTGAATACACCGGTTTTACCTGTTCGGTTTCAAAGCGCAGGTCTACGGATTCACTCTTCTTGTCGGTTCCATGGTTGGCCAGAAACCGGGTGCTCATGACGGATGAAAACTCATCATGGGCCTCCGTTGGTTTGGCTGCGTCGGCAACAAGGCCATCCAGGGCTTTTTCAAGATTGTCCACCACCTCGATTTCCCTGAACTCCGGCCGGCCGGCCACGAAATCCCTCATGAATGCCGAGCGGGTGAGCACCTTGATGTGCCTGCCTTTGGCTCCTGACGCGGTAATTACGGTCTGCAGGAGGAACTCCATGTTGTGGCCATCAATGAAGGACAGTTCCATGTCTGCCAGCATCAGCAGTATCCGTATCTTGCGGATGCTGTACAGGTCCAGAAGTTCACGTATCTTGAATCGCAGAAGGTCCACCTTCTCGCGATTGATGCCCTGGGCTATTTCGATGAACACGATGTTGTCGTTTACATGAGCCTCTATCATGCAGGGGGTCTCGTCGACCTCGAGGCTGACGCCCGTGACATCGGCAAGCACCTGGTACATGGCGTCGATCTTGAGGGGCTTCATGAACACCTTGCGGATATTGAACTGGACCAGTTCCAGCAGTTTACCCTTGTCTATCTTCTGTGCGGTAAGTATAACTGGAATGGCTGCGGTATTAGGGTTGCGTGCCTTTTCTACAAGCAACTGCTTGCAGCTCAGCTTGGTCAGGTGGAAATCCATGATCACCAGGTCAGGCATTTCGGTGCGCATCTTGGAGATTCCGTCCAGGCCGTTTATGGCTGTTTCCACCTTTAGACCTGCCCTGCCCAGGCGTGATTTCAGGTAGTCCCTGAAAAGGTCGGATTCATCGATGACGAGTACCGTTTTTTTTGCCATTTTCCATTTCTCCTAGGTAACGAGGGATAGTGCTTGACCGGTGGAATCCAGTGCGTCGCGGTAAAGGCTGCCCTCGGGTTCCACCCGGTTCCGGTTGGATACCACCATGGCTGTGGGCAGGTGTACGAACTCGTTGTTGACCAGGCGTTCACAGTAAAACGAATCGGTGGGGCAGGCTGGAGCACTTTGGATCATATAGCTTGGATCTATGTACTTCAGGTTTACTTCAAGGTTCTTTGCTTTGAAGTGGGCCATGATCCTCTCTTTGAGGTACATGCCAATGTCACCAAGCTTCAGGTTCCTCGACGCATCGACTGCCGACCCGTCGCTGCCGTCTTCCCCCTCAAGCAGTTCCTGCCCGGCGCCTTCGGCCACCACAATCACCGCCTCGCTGGCCTTCTCCACAGCTGTCTCGAAACCGAAGGAGCGGTCGATGTACAGGAGGTCGTTGTCTATGGTTTTCGGTATGCCGATGACAGCGACCTTGAGGCGTTCGATGGCATCCACTATCTCGGTAGTCCGTGTCCCTTCGCCGCGGGACGAGCCAGGCAGGGTTCCGCCGATTTTATGGATGTCATCCACCGTGCCGGGATCCAGAGGCATTATGGGCAGGGAGTATTCAGGCAGGAAGCCCTTGTAGCCAAAGCGTATACCTGAAATCCTGCGTAAGCCATAACGGTTCCACAGGGAGCGTACCAAGGCCCTGATCACATCGTTGAGGCCAGGGCATAGCCCCCCACAGGTAGCAATGCCGGCATGGACATGGGCGGGGTTGAAGTACAACAGTTCGCGGGGTCCGGCCTTTTCCAGCTCGATGATGTCCGCCTCCGGATCCCGGGCATATGAGACTGACATCCAGCGCACGGTTTCATCATCCTCCACAAAGTTGGCAAGTGAATCGCCCCGGGTGCTTGAAAAGTGGAGTGGTGACTGTATGGCCCTCGGCCCAAGTGCACTTATGCTGAAAGCCGTAGTTTTCTGCATCAAAAATCTCCAATAAAATGATAGTATAGCACGGTAAGAATTCAGTATAGTTGAGGTGTTCTCGCTTCTCAATCGCCCAGGCAACCGTTTGTGAGGGTGAGCCTTGTGGATAGAGCTTGACGGGTGTCGGCCAGGCAACTAGCCTTATGTTGGTGGCCGTTGGTACTGCAGGGTCGGCTCGACTGGCTGACACTATGATACTATGAAAAATCCTGGGATCAAGGAGCCTGTCCGATGCAACGTTCCATGACAGTACTTATGGCTCTTGAAGGCAGGGACGAACGGCTCCGTGTCTCGGTTGCCATCGAGCAGAACGGTGATGAATGCGTCTTCGCCGAAAGCATCCTCGATATAGAAGCAGCCATGGGTTCCATCGACGTCGTACTTACCGATACATCTTTTGCGGATGGATCCTTTGCTGACTGGCTTTCACTGTGGCCAGTGCCGGCGGTCCTGGTGGCCGAACCCGGGGAAGATCCACTACGCCTGGCTTCCCTCATAGCTGACGAGTCAAGCACTTTCTGCTTGCGTGATCCTGAAGGCAACTGGGAGCGTTTTGCCCCGATCCTGCTCAGGAAAGCAGTGGCTGTACGTGAAAGCCTGGACCGGCAGAACGTGAACATAGTCAGGGCCGAGAGCAGCTACATGAACCTCCTGCGTATGGTACCGGATATTGTATATGTGCTGGACAGCGATGGCTGCTTTGCCTATCTGAACGATGCCATCATGCAACTGGGCTGGAAACCATCCGAATTGATAGGAAGGCACTTTGCAGAGGTTGTGCATCCTGATGATGTAGTGGAAGTCGGGCGTAATACCGTGTTGCGCCGTTACGAGGGAGTAGCCACTGGCGATGAGGGGGCCCCGAAGCTCTTTGACGAGCGGCGTTCGGGCGAGCGCATGACCAAGGGCCTGGAGGTGCGGCTCAGGCACAAGGATGAGTTTGAATGGACCAGGGCCAGTGTGGATTCCTGGGGTGAGGTGAACAGCCTGGGAGTAAAGTTGCCCGAATTCCAGGGTCGTGGAACGGGAACCATAGGTATCATCCATGACGTGAGCGAGCGCCGTGAGTTGGCCCGCCAGCTTGCCAGGGAGCTGGACTCCCGGGAACTGCTGCTCAAGGAAATACATCACCGGGTAAAGAACAACCTCCAGGTGGTTTCCAGTCTGCTCAGCCTTGAGGGCGACTGTATTACCGATGACGGAACCCGGGGTGTCTTCACGGACTGCCAGACCCAGATCCATTCCATGGCCCTGGTACATGAGCAGATCTACCGTGGTTCGTCCTTCGACGGTATAGATGCCGCCGCCTATTTTGCCCGCTTGGCTGAATATATGGCCAATGTCCATGACGCCCAGGATAGGGGTATCCAGATAGAGGTAGCGGCTCCGTCATTGGTACTGCCCATAGACACCGCCATCCCCTTGTCCATCATAGTTACCGAACTCCTGTCCAATGCCTTCAAGCATGGTTTTCCTTACGGGCGGGAGGGCAGAATACGCATAACCATGGAAGAGAAAGATGGCGAATATGAACTCGCGGTCTCCGACGATGGTGTCGGTTTTGGTTCTGCGGCTTCCAAGGCTGAGCCTGCCAAGGCTAAGGTCCCCGGCCGCAAGGGTATAGGCATGGATATCATCGGAGCCCTGGCCTCCCAGCTTGGAGGCACTTTCACACAGTCCGGAACCGCAGGATCAAGGTCTATCCTGCGATTTCCGGTTGTCAGGGTTTGATGGCCTTCAGGGCGGTGGCTGCATCGTCCCTGAACAGCCGCTCACCGGGAAGTACGGTCAGGGCTTCCTCCATCACCGCAAAGGCTTCCTGGTAGTTCCCTTCGTTGTAAAGAATGGCAAAGCGGTTGTGTATTTCATAGGTCCAGTTCTTCCTGGCCGTCTCAGCCATCCTGGCCAGCTGACTGGACTGCGGCGCTGCCGCCATGCCTTGCTTCAGGGCTTCCCAGGCTGCCGACCAGCCCCCGACCGAGCGTTCATCCTCGGCCAGCCGCCCATAGGCATAGGCCAGCAGTTCATCCCGGTGTTTACGGTCCACAAGGCCTTGTTCCCAGGCATCCGCTATTGCCGCTATCCCCGACCGGGGATCCATGAGCTCCAGCTCGTCGGCCAGGATGGCCAGCCTGGCTTGCCCGGCCAGACCTTCCAGTCGGGTTGATGGCCCGTACAGCCCGATGGCCCGCTCCAGGAAGGGCAGAGCCTCACGCCAGCGCTTTTCATTGAGCAGGGCCCCGGCATTGTTGTACAGACGGTCTTCAAGCTGGCGCTGCGAGCCTGGGTCCGGTGAGTAGGCATAGGCATCCACCGCCAGGGCTACGGCCTGGGCCCATTGTCCGCTGCGCTCCAGCAGGGTTGCCCTGTTCCAGAGTATGAGGGCCATGAGATGCCTGCCATCGACCTTTTCCCGGCTGCGGTAGTCGCTGGGTGGCACGTAGGAATAGCCGGTTACCCGGCCGAAACTATCCTGGAATTCCTTCTTGCTGCCTGGGTCAAAACCGAAGGGATTGGTGGTTTCAATGTCGATGGTTCGGTCTCCGGCTTGTATCACGCAGAATGAATGGTCCTTGGTGATGACGCCCCCCGCATCCAGCCCGGCCGCCCTGGCCAGGATCAGGTACAAGGCCGAGGACGATACGCAGTTGTACCGGCCGTCGAGTACAGCCGCATCCAGCCGGGATTCCGCCTCCACATAGCGGGTAAAGAAGCGCTCGTGGGCAAGGGCCAGTACAGCCTCGCCGAGCTCGTAGTCTGTACTGTGCCTGTCTGCAAGCCCGGTTGCTTCTTCCATGGCCAGGAGCACGGCCTGCCTGGTGGACTTAGCCCTGGCTTCATCGGGGTCGGAGAACAGTATAGCCGCTTCCAGGAGTAGGCTGGCGGATGGTTCGGGTGCCCTGTCGGCGGATGGCCCGGCAAGGGAGATCCCATTGGTTCCACCGGTAGAACCCAGCAGCTGAACCAAAGCCACAGAGGGTGTCAGCCTGGCCTCCGCAGAGGCCCCCCACTCCGAGGGGGCTGCTGCAAGGTACGAGGCGGGCAAGAGGAGCATGAGCAGCAGTGCAACCTGGGACTTCAGTGTGACCAGGGATTTTGTCATACTTGGAGATCCGGGAAAATGCGTGGTCGAGGGCTGGCGAATCATGTACTACGGTCCTCCCGGGCATATTCTGGCCATCCGTGACAAATATTGGCCACGCTGGTATTATACTAAACCGAAGAAGCTAGTGGAGGATACCTATGGATGCTGACTTTGATCTGGTTATCGTGGGCGGCGGAGCCGGTGGTATGGGCGCAGCCCAGTATGGCGCCCGGGCCAATCTGCGTACCCTGGTGATAGAGGAGATGGCCCACGGTGGCCAGGCTCTGCTTATAGACAAGCTTGAGAACTACCCTGGACTGGTTCCTGTGGTTGATGGTTACACCTGGTCAGAGAACATGCGCAGCCAGGCAGAGGAATTTGGCGCCGAAATACGGTCGGGCAGCGTCAATGCCATCCGTAAGGAAGGCGATCTCATGGCTGTGGAGACCACAGACAGTACGATACATGCCAAGGCGGTGGTACTGGCCACGGGAGCAAAACACCGGCATGTGGGCGTCAAAGGAGAAGAAGAGTTCTCCGGACGCGGCGTGTCGTATTGCGCCACCTGTGATGGCCCCTTCTTCAAAGGCAAGCCCATGGTGGTGGTAGGCGGTGGAGATGCTGCCTGTGATGAGGCCATGTATCTGTCCAAACTGACGGACAGGATCATAATGGTCCACCGCAAGGACCGCTTCAGGGCCCAGAAGGCCCTGGCTGATCGGGTATTGTCCAATCCGAAGATAGAAATGCATTGGGAAACCGTCATCGAAGAGATAAAGGGCGTCAAGTCTGTCAATGCCGTAGTCCTGCGCAATCTGAAGACCAGCCAGATAACCGAGGTAACAGCTTCAGCCGTTTTCGTATTCGTAGGCTCCATTCCCCAGACCGCTGCGGTACCCCAGGATGTGGCCAGGGACGAAGCGGGATCCATTGTCACCAACGATCGCATGGAGACCAGCCTGCCAGGTCTGTATGCCGTCGGAGATGTCAGGACAACGCCGTTCAGGCAGGTGATAACCGCCGTAGCGGACGGGGCTGTGGCTGCCCATTGCGCGGCACAGTACATAGACGAACTGGAAGGTCATGCCTACAAGTAGGCCCACCAGCTTGAAACCGGGAACTCCAGGTCTGGCTATGATTGCCTTGGTCGTCCTGGCCCTGACTGGCCTCGCCTTGTTTCCTTCCTCCTGTGCTCCTGCCCACGCTGTTGTTGAGTCTGCCGGGCTGACCGATACGGAAGCCTCGACTGGCCTGCCTGCCGCAGGTCTTGGATCAGCCGAAACAGACAGCTCCGCAGATGAAGCCAAAACAGCCCTGGATGCCGGGATAGACGCCCACTCCTTCTGGGGGCTTACCGGGGTAGACCAGGAACTGGCCCTGGATGCCCTTATGATGGATATGAGCGATGAAGAGCGCCTGGGCCAGCTCTTCATGC
>MIBM01000069.1:20477-22403 GCA_001830645.1 Spirochaetes bacterium RIFOXYC1_FULL_54_7 | reverse complement strand
GCGCGGACATTCCGACACGATGCTCATGATAAATGTCTTCCAGGTTTTGCGGGATGCCGATCCCGCAAATGAAGCCATCTACAGCGCCCGTATCAATCAACGGATTGAGGAGCTGTTCCAATACTTCGTAAAAAGCGAACACAAGGTTCTGCTGGAGACCGTAGCCGATGATGGCTCCATGACCGAAGGTTGTGAAGGCCGATGCCTGAACCCGGGCCATGCTATCGAGACTTCATGGTTCCTGATGGCCGAAGCGCACAGGAACGGGGATGAGGTTCTGCTACAAAAAGCCGTCGATATACTCCAGTGGTCGCTTGAGCGGGGCTGGGATACTGAACACGGGGGCATCTTCTCGTTCCTTGATCTTGAAGGACGCCAACCGGCCCAGATCGAATGGTCCATGAAATACTGGTGGCCTCAGTGTGAGGCAGCCATAGCCACCCTTATGGCCTATGTAGCCACCGGCGACCGCCGCTGGGAACGCTGGTTCGAAACCATCCACGAGTACCTGTTCTCCCATTTCCCGGATCGCGTCCATGGTGAGTGGTTCGGGTATCTGCAGCGTGACGGCACGGTGGCCAATACTGCCAAGGCCAATCACTATAAGGTTTTCTTCCACATACCGCGCTTCATGTTGACAGTCATTGGTTTACTGGATGAGCTGGGAGGGAATAAGCATTGATTGGCCCTTGATCGGCGCTTGATGCCCAGGATGCAACATTTTCCATCAGAAGTCTATTGAATCCAAGGTTTTCCCTCTTGCCATTCTGCAAGAGTGTGGTACACTCTAATTATTCCAGTGATTGGAGTAATTACCATGGTCCGGTCCAGGGTTTCAGATGGGGATGGAAGATCCCCTGGCAGTCAGCATGTTGAGACAGCCAATCTCCAGCAGGTTAAGGCAGCCAACCGCAGCCTGGTCTTCGGTTTGATACACCGCCATGGAACACTGTCCCGCGCCGGGCTTACCGCTCGGACCCGACTCAGTCCTACCACAGTCTCTTCCCTTGTGGAGGAACTCATTGGCCTTGGGCTGGTCTCGGAATGTGGCCGTGCCGAAACCGGTACTAGTGGCAGAAAAGCGGTCATGTTGTCCGTGCATCCACTTGGCGGGTTTTTTGCGTCTGCCGAACTTACCCGTGATGGCTTTGAGCTGGCTTTGTATGATCTTTATTGCAGTGAACTGGGCCGGGATTGTGAAAAGGTAACCAATTATTTGACGATAGGTGCGCGCCTCATCCGTGCTGTAGAGCGTCTGATGCTTGAATGCAGTCTTGAGGAGAAGCGGCTGAAAGGCATCTGCATAGGAGCACCGGCCATCATCGACCCGGAGCGTAAGGTCATTGTAGTCTCGACGGTCCTGCCACTGAAACCTGGAAAAGATTTTATCGGGGAATTACGTTCCCGTTTCGTCAGCGTACCAGTCCGCCTGGAGAATGAGTCAGGACTACGCTGTTATGCGGAGATGCAGTATGGCACCGTATCCGGCCTCCGTGACCTCCTGTATATCGATATCGACATAGGAATTGGTTCCGGGCTCGTTCTTGATGGGCACCTGTATCGCGGTTCCAGCGGCCAGGCCGGTGAAATTGGTCATGTGTCCATAGACTACGATGGCCCGGCCTGTCCCTGTGGCAACAAGGGCTGTCTGGAGCTTATGGCCAATGTGCCGGCCTTGATCAGGCGCGTCGTCAGTGGCATGGATTCACGTCAGCCAACCGCCATCAATAAGCTTGCTGGCGGTAATCCGGATCGGGTCGATTTTGATACTATCCGGGTGGCTTTGGAACAAGGTGATCCTCTGGTGCTGCACGCCCTTGACGAGACTGCCCGCCTGCTGGCCGCAGGTATCAATTCGGTGCTCAACATCCTGAATCCCCAGGCTGTCATATTAGGTGGGCGGATGGCAGAACTGGGGCAGCCACT
>MIBM01000069.1:16946-20470 GCA_001830645.1 Spirochaetes bacterium RIFOXYC1_FULL_54_7 | reverse complement strand
CGTATAGAGCAACATCTGGCCAGGATAGGCCTTCAGCCTGCTTCTGGAACAAGGCGTGTACATCGATCCGAGATTGCCGGCAATGCCGCGACACTCGGAGGCGCACGGTTTTTGCTGGATGAATTCCTGAGTAAACCTGGACTTGGCCAGGTTGATGGTCTGGGTTGACAGGTTGGTTTGATGGCAGGTCCGGGATTGCACGGCCAGTGGCCGGACTGTAGATGCATTCTTCGTCCTACGGGCGCAAAGCAAGGAGAAAGCAGATGGGAAAGCAGATTGAGAAGCCGATGGAAGAACTGACCGTCATGAACGGGGTTGGCATTGTTGACCTGAAATTTCCGATGTGGCCACAGTTTGCCGAGGAAACCTTTACCGATATCCTTGAGCCTCTCCGTAGCGGCAAGGTCAATTACTGGACAGGCAAGAAAGGCATGGAGTTCGAGGCGGCCTGGGCCAAATGGATAGGTGCCAGGATGGCAATCTCCTGCATGAACGGTACGGCAGCCCTTCACATTGCCATCAGTTGCCTTGGCATTGGACCAGGTGACGAGGTAATTGTTCCTTCATATTCCTTCATTGCATCATCCTTTGCCATAGTTCAGTCCGGCGCCATCCCGGTATTCTGTGATGTGACAGACGACCATACAATAGATCCATCCCTGATTGAAGGGCTCATCACTCCGCGTACCAAGGGCATAGTCGTGGTCCACCTGTATGGGGTTGTCTGCGATATGGAACCCATACTGGAAATGGCAAAAAAGCATGGCCTCAAGGTGATAGAGGACTGTGCCCAGTGCTTCGGTGGTGAGTACAAGGGACTCAAGGCGGGCATGGTCGGCGATGTAGGCTGCTTCAGTTTCTGTCAGAGCAAGCACTTCACCACCGGTGGCGAGGGTGGCATGGTGGTGACCAATAACGAGGATCTGGGCTGGGAGTGCCGGTCCTTCCGGGACCACGGCTACGATGTAAAGGCACGCCTGAACCTGTTGGCCCTGGAGGAGAATCTCAACTATATCCACAACCGGGTGGGTTTCAATTTCAGGATGACGGAGCTGCAGTCAGTGATAGGGATAAACGAACTGAAGCGGCTGGACTCCTGGAATCTGGCGCGGCGATTCAAGTATGCCAGGATGTACGATCAGGCCTTCAGCGGCCTCAAGGGTATAAAGAAGCTGCCGCACAATTCGGCTGAACGAAAGAACGCCTACTGGTGGTATCCCATCATTCTGGACACCGATGTCCTGGACATACACGCGGCACAGTTCGTGAAGGCCCTGGGAGCCGAGGGCATACCCTGTTACGGCATACAATGGCCAGAAGCCTACGAGGAGCAGGCTTACCGCCAGCTGAATGGTTTCGGTACAGCCAAGTTCCCATTCCTGTCCAAGGAGTACACAAATCCGGAGTCGGTTAAGTATGGCTCTAAACCCTGCTTGAACGCAAAGCGTCTGCGGGATGTCACCTTCAGTGTCTTCCTTCACCCTAGTTGGGAAGCCGAGCATATCGAGCGTGTCATTGCGGGCGTCAAAAAAGTATTGGATGCCCATCTGAAGTAGGAGGCCGATCATGAACAAGGTTCGTTGGGGAGTCATAGGGGCCGGTGGCATAGCCGATAGAAGGACCCTGCCTGGCATGATGCTGGCGTCCAATGCCAGGCTGGTAGCGGTGATGGAGGTTGATGCCGGCCATGCGGAAAGGCTGCGGATCAAATACGGCGCGGCCAGGGCGTATACAGATTCCGCGGCCCTTGTGGCAGACCCCGAGGTGGACGCAGTGTATATCGCCTCGCCGGTGGTTCATCACAAGGAACAGACCATGCTGGCCATAGCCGCGGGTAAGCATGTCCTGGTCGAGAAACCCATCGCATTGACGGTGGCGGAGGGTAGGCTTGTATCGGCAGCGGCAAAGGCCAAGGGGGTGTTGGCCGCCTCGGGGTTCATGATGCGCTATCACGGCTTCCACCGGCAGATGAAGGATCTGGTAGCCCAGAGCCGGCTTGGCACGATCGTTTCGGTGCGGACACAGCTTACCTGCTGGTATCCCGAGATCGAAGGAGCCTGGCGCCAGAAGAAGGCCTTGTCGGGTGGGGGCTCCCTCATGGACATGGCCGTACACTGCATCGATCTTATCCAGTATGTCCTTGGCAGCAAGGTTGTTACTGTAGCCGCCCTGGCTGGCACCAAGGTCTTCTCATATGAGGTGGAGGATTCCGGTACTCTGCTGCTGCAGACCGAAAGTGGGGTCTACTGTACGGTGGAGTCGTACTTCACCATTCCTGACAGTGCTGCCCGGGGCCGTTTCGAGGTGTATGGTACCGGCGGGAGCATGCTGGCCGATGGTACCATAGGACAGGAGCAGGCCGGGCGCCTTGAACTACTGGTGGCTGACAACAGCAAGGGTTATGACCCTGGCCAGGCCAGAACTGATGTTGCCTCCCGGGAACTCGAGCTGGAGGATGGGAATATGTATACCAGGGAGATCGAATCCTTCAGCGCCTCGATACTGGAAGGGAAACCGGTGGAGGTTCCCCTGGATGATGCGCTTCAGGTCCAAGCGGTGATCGAGGCTGCCTACGAGGCGGCCCGGACCGAAAGATACATCCACCTGGGATAGTGACCGATCGACAAGCCCGTGGCTGCCTGCCCCGAGGTAAACCGGGGAGGTCCAGGCAAGGCCAGCGGGCTTGAAGTAAGGCCCCTGGATGAACCCATCGAATCTGTTCTGTCTTTACTACTGACAGAGATTACATTTTCGTTATCTATGTTTTTTGAATGAGCAAAATACTAAACAATCAACAAATCTTTTTCCGTACAAAGAGTGCGGGCACTCGAAGGAGCATATCAATGCGATCAAGGCTTGCCTCGCTCCGAACCAAACTCGTAATGGTTATGGGATCTCTTATTCTCCCCGCGTTCGCGCTGACCGGAGGGCTTACAGCCCAGAGGGTCCGCGGGAACGCCGAAGGGCAGGCAATCAAGTACATGCAATCCCAATCGATGCAATACGCCAACCAGGCCAAGGCCTTGGTGGAAGTCCCCCTCGACGCGGTCAGGACCCTCGCCCAGACCTTGCCGAGCATCGATCAGATTCCCACCCAGGCATGTCGACCCTATGTCATCGACGCGCTCAGGCGCATAGTCGAGACGAACCCCGATTTTTTAGGTGCCTGGTTTGTCGCCGAGCCAGAGGGACTTGGCGATGGTGACAAATCCTGCGCTGGAATGGGCGGATCCGCTGGTGATTCACAGGGCAGGTTTACTGCGTACTACTACCGCACCGGGTCCGGAATCGAAATGGAGGTCGGGGAGGCAAGCGACGACTACGGAGGGCCGTATTACGCTGTCCCCAAGGCGCGAAAGGCCGAATACGTCACTGAGCCATACTTCGAGGAGCTGGATGATGGCTCGGAGGTCTGGATGTTCAGCCTCGCAGCGCCAGTTATCCAAGGCAATACGGTGATCGGTGTCGTCGGCATAGACATTCGAACCGAGACGGTCGGCCAGGGCTTGTCAGATGTCAAGCTG
>MIBM01000069.1:13253-16929 GCA_001830645.1 Spirochaetes bacterium RIFOXYC1_FULL_54_7 | reverse complement strand
CCGTATCGTATCAAGCGCGGGCATCATAGTCTCCCATCCGGACAAGACCCGGATAGGCAAACCAGCGCCGGAATGGGCAGAACCGCAAACCACCGGGCTGATAGCCGCGATACTCGGTGGTGAAATCCGGACCGAGGAAACCTTCTCTACTGCCACAGGCTCGATCATGATGAAGACCTTCGTACCCGTATATTTCGGCCGATCGACCATGCCGTGGGTAGTTGGGACTGTCGTGCCCATCCCGGAGATATTTGCGTCCGCCAGCGAGGTGGTGTCCGCCCTGGTGGTCATACTTGGTTCCGGACTCCTCTTCATTCTCGGCGGTATATTGCTTGTTGCCTCCCTGATAACCAAGTCGTTGGAGAAGGCTTCGGCAGCCCCAGGGGGAATATCCAAGGGCGATGCCGACCTGACCCAGACACTCGCTGTTACTTCCAGGGACGAGGTCGGGAGGATATCCTCCAGCTTCAATGACTTCGTCGCAATGCTCAATAGTATCAGCATAGCCATCCGGACGTCCCTGGAACGTTTGTCCGAAGTTGGTCACGGTCTGTCGGCAAGCATGGAACAGACCTCGTCGGCGGTGTACGAGATCAACTCCAATATCGAAAGCATCAAGGCAAGGACTACCGAACAGTCCGGGGCGATCAAATTGGTCAGCGGGACCATGGAGTCCATAGCTGGTACCATGGATGTCCTGGACCGCAGGGTTGAAGAACTCAATGGAAGCATAGGGAACAGCTCGGCAGCGATGGAGGAGATGATAGCCAACACCGGCTCGGTGACAACCATGGTAGGTCGGGCCATGGAGGAGCAGAACGTTGGCGGCAAGTCGATCCTCGAGTCCCTGGGCAGGTTGAAGACCGTCTCGGAGGACGTCGAAGGAGGTCCGGGTAAGCTCCGTACTGCCAGCGAAACCATAATCGGACAAACCAGAAGCCTCGTCGCCATTACCCTCGAATTGAGCCAGGGAATGGACGAGATGAGTCAAGGCACCAGGGAGATAAACGAGGCGATCGCCGAGGTTGTCGAGCTCAGCCAGACCAACTCGTCGAACATCCAGTCGGTGAAGGGCGAGGTTGAACGTTTCAAGACCCGGCATGAAGGCACTTGCGCACATCCATAGGCCAATGTACGCAAGCGCTGACTTTTACTATTCCACCCAATAGGTGACAAGGTTGAACTTCTGGTCCCCGAAGCTCTCCGGGATCATCATCAGACCCCAGTTGAATTTTTTGGCATTCCAGTTCTGGCTGTTGGGGAAGGATCCGACGGAACCACCGACCGCCGTCCCGGAACCGGAATTGAATTCGTAGCTGTATCCCCCTACCAACCCTGCGCCGATTGTATAGGAGCCAGCTGGCTGCTCCCGGCTGGCTCTGCAGGGAGTTTTTCTGGGCAAGGGAATGGTAGCTGAAGGGCTCCCCGAATCGGTGCTGGAGGAGGTCTGCGGGTATGCGGTCCGCTTCCGGAACCATGCTGTTGTAGAAGGAGAGCTCCACCGATCCGGGCTGTGGTTTGCGCGGAATGTTGATGGTGATGGACTCCCCGGGGCTGACGCTGAAATCCGCCGGGGCGTTCAGGACGCGGTAGTAGTAGGTATCCACCGGAATGCCGGTGAAGACAACCTGGTCGGAGCCGGCATCTACGGTGAACGTCCTTTCCGTACCGGTCTCCACGCTTTCTCCCCAGCCCCAGGAGAATTGGGTTTCCAGGCTCGCGGACACAGTGAAACCCAGGGTCTCGCCGAAGTTGCCACCGAAGGATACCCCAGCGCCGATGCCGGCGCTCACATAGAATCCCGCATTTCCGCTGTTGGTGTGGCTCACGGCGCTGGTGACGGTATAACTTGTCTGGCTGCCGCTGATTTCCATGATGTCCGGGTAGTAGGGTGGGGAAGCCAGCACTGCCAGGATTTTCGGGTCCGGGAAGGTGATTTCGTGGCGGTCATATTCGACCACCACGGTGTCATTGTCGATATTGGCCGGAGCGATCGAGGGATGCTGGTTCTGGGAACTGAAGGACCAGGTTTTCAGATCCGCATAGGCTCCCTCGGCCGTCTTGCCCCAGACAGTAGCTCCTTCCATGGTGTTGAGCCATTGGTAGTGAGCCGGTCACGATCTCCGCATGGTTTGTCACTGTCGCGTTCAACCCTATGCCCAGGCCTTGGAGACTGCCCGCAAAGATGTAGTAGCGGCTTTGACCATTACTCTCCTTGCGGCGGCCATTGACTACCACCAGGTCGTCAAAATCATCGCCATTGAGGTCCCCGGCTTCCACCCTTACATAGGGGTCGTCTGCCTGGGTATCATCGACTTCGAAGCTGCCCACAATGTCGAGACTGGAATTCAGGATAAGCACGGTCTTCATGCAGGACAGGACGAAATCGGGACGGCCGTCATTGTTGAAGTCTCCGACGGTAAAATCCCGCATGAAGTAGTTGTCATGGTGCCATTCGCGCCCTCCTGAATAGCCCTGGCCGAAGTTACCCATCCAGGTAAGGTTGGAGAGGATTTTGGTCTGCATCGTTCCCGTAGCACGGGAAATCTTGAAGGTGATGGTGCCATTCTGGCCGTCGAAGAGGGCTGTGACAATCTCATCGGTGCCGTCCCCGTCCAGGTCCGCAGCCAGGCTTTTCTTGGGCAAGCTCAGCCAGGCCCCGGCGCCTCCCTCTTCGGTGGTCGCATACACCGCGAACTGGTTGGTGGTCCCATTCGCCGGGACGTCAAGGGCAAAGTAGCGGCTCAGACCAGGAAACGAGGCTCCGGCTTGGAAGAGTTCATATTGGGTGAAAAGATTGGAACGTTTTTTCCCCAGGGGATTCATGACCCCGCTGACCAGATCACCTCCAGCAGTCGTAGGCGGACTCTCATCCGGGGTAATGCCGAGGGCGAGGAGAAGTGCCCGGTTGGTTTCGGGAATGGGCGTCGGAGGTGTCGGATCACCCCCGACCGGCTGTTTGCAGGAAGCGAGCAGCAGGGAGGCCATCATGAACAGCACAGCAGAAAACCTGGGCAAAGTAACCTTGCCCCGGAAGCTTGCACACCCCATCGTAATTCCACTCTTGATCCACATTCCCTGCTTCATCGAATGCCTCCCCGGAAATCAGCCTGGCCGGTAATACAGCCTGCCTGATTCTATGGGGCCGATGCAGAGAGTAAATCTACCGAAGTGTAGGTTCGATCAATCGATGGTTTCGGAAGAGGATAAAAGGCTGCGCCGATGTACCATGGTTGATCCCGGGCCTGCTGCAAGCTCAGGCTTGGGAAGGCCTGAGGTTTCTGCTGTACGGACTGAAAGGAAAAGCCGGGCCAGCTCCAGACGGCTGGAAACCCCCACTTTTTGATGGATGTGGACGACATGGGAACGGGCTGTCCCGGGGGATATGAACAGGCGCTCGCCAATTTCACGATACGACCTGAATTCCAGAAGCAACTGGAGTACCTCTTTTTCGCGCTTGCTCAAGCCAAAGCGCTCGGAAAAAATAGCGTCAACAGTGAAAGGCATGGATTGCGTATAGGGACGGAGAATTTCCCTGTAGGCGGCAACCATGATTCCAACGCAAAAGATTATGTTGAAGAGCGGGAGGATGCTCAGTCCCCGGTTGGCTGCAAATGGCAAGCCGGGAATCAGCCAGCCAAAAAAATCCACCATCATGAGGAAGGGGAGGAGGGAT
>MIBM01000069.1:7507-13242 GCA_001830645.1 Spirochaetes bacterium RIFOXYC1_FULL_54_7 | reverse complement strand
GATGGCCAGGCTAAGGAGGGTAAAAGTCGCGGTGTAAAGAAGGAGGAAAAGGGGAAGGGGTGGTGGCAGAATCAAGTGTAGGAGATTCAGGGAACCAAGGACTGTGCCCAGCACCAGGAAGAATCGCTCAGCAAATACTGTATAGCCTCCTGGCCGGTGGGGGGCGAAAGCGCGGGGTATGAAGACTGCAAGACATGAACACCAAAGGAGGGTACTGTTCCAGATATTTCCACGGTAGGGACCCTCATAGCCAAGCAGGTTTAAAAACTGGTCAAGGGCAAGCACGGCAACTATCAGGGCAACAAGGGACACGCAGAGGAGGAAATCGATCAAACGATGAACCTTTTCCTTGCGGTACAGAAGGATGAGTAGGGTGATTCCGATGCCGCTGGTGATCAAGGAAATGATGTCATAAAGAAACAAGGCATATTGCATTGTCAAGCATTATGCCCCAGCCCCTTCCCTTGGGCAAGTCATAAGCTGATGTCTTTGGTTATATAAGCAGCCAGCCTCCGGACTTGCAGGGTTGGAAGCCTATGGTGGGACAGATGTTCCAGGCAGGGCAGAGCCCCGGAGGTGGTTGCGGGGTTCAGCTGAAGTAGGTCGAATACCGCTCCATTGCGTCCATAAGTGCCCGGGCGTTCTCCAGGGGAACTCCCGGGTATAGCCCGTAGATCAGCATGAGTCCACCCCTCCTGTCTCCCAGGCGTGATACTTCCTGCCGGATTAGCTCGTCTATCTGCCTGGGGCTTCCGCTGTAGGTAATACCCTGCCTGTCCACGTCAAGGTCCAGGCACACCTTGCCCTTCACCTCTCGCTCCAGCCAGTCCAGGCCATTGACCAGGTCCTGTATGTTCAGCACCTCGACCCCGCAGTCCAGGATGTCATCGAACAGTGTCCTTATGTCGCCGTCGGAATGCATGTGCACTACAGCGCCAGCCTTTTTTGTCAGTTTCATCAGTTTTATATAGCTTGGCTTGATGAATTTGCGGAAAAGATCGGGTGATATCATGGGACCCTGTTGCATCCCCAGGTCTTCGGCAAAACCCAGCCACTCAACCTTGGCACGGTGCAGGAAGTTGTGGGCCAGGGCAAGGTTGTACTCATCGACCAGTTCGATGAGCCTGGACAGCCTGGGTTCTTCATCCACCATATCCAGCAGGAGGTTTGAATAGCCACGAAGATCGATCAGCTTCAGGAAGGTATGGCCATGCCCGATTTCACCTGAGCGGAGGCACGAGAAGAACCCTATCGGATTTGACCCAGAGGCCTCCATTTCCCAGTCTATCGGACCCCAGTGGGTAGTGATTTCCGGGTCAGGGGCTTTGAATTCGTCGAATTTGTCCCATGAATCCAATGCATGCTCAACCACAGCTCCGATTATACCACTCATGGAAGTCTTCCAGACACTTCCCCAAGGATCGGTGAAGGGGATGGTCGCGTCGGCATAGGGAGGATAATCAGGGGTATAGGGCAATTTCCTGGGTACGTAGTCCGGGAAGAGTTGGTTGTGTTCCATGATGAGATCCTGCAAGGCTGCCTGGTCATAATGTTCCCAGCAAGCCTGATTAACATGGAAGGTCATAGGTATGTAATCAGGGGTTTGGAAGCGCACAGCCTTGAGCAGGGTTTCTCTGTCCATCATAGTAAAGTCTCCCTTGACAATCGATGGTATCCGAACCAGGTGGTATCATGCAAAACGAAGTGCCCCAAAATACTGCGGCACATGGAAGTTGAGCTCATTACCGATGGGAGCCCAGGATGCCCAGTGTGGATGAGAGCTGTCATCCGCACACTTGTAGAAGTTTCCCTTCCATTCGGTTCCTTGAATTGGTGGGCTGAAACCGGGTACATGCTTTCTGAATAGATCAAAGGGAACAGCCGCATCCATCCGCCATTCCATAGGTTCGTCGTTCTCCGGCAGATATGGCCGCTCCTGTATGGAAGTCCAGATCTGTATGTCTGCCGCGTCGGTGGCCGATACAGGCGTGGCTTTCCCGAAACCTGTTTTTGTCCGGGTCGGATCCTCTATATAGAACAATTGCAGCGTCCCTATGCAGTTCACTTCGAAGTTGAAGTAAGCTGCCCCCGCTCCCGGCTGGATAAAGAATTCCACGCAACTGTCACGGCATACCGGTCCCTGGAACTCCAGTTCTCCTGCACGGACCCAGCAGTCCTTCACTATGAAGGACCAGTACAGGAAGTGCTTGTCATAGAGTACTCTGCAACGGGTCTGTGGATGGTTGGATACACTGCGCGGATGAAAGATGGAAACCTCCAGCTCGTCAGCATACTTCCAGTGCTGGCTATCCCATTCAGCTCCGCCAAAGTCAGCGTTGCCCTTGTTGTCCTGGTGATGAAGCTGAGGCCTCCGGTGGATCGTATGTGTGGACATACCATGAAGTATCGAAGAACAGGTCGATGCAGGCAAGACCCTTGGCAGGCGACTTTTATGCAGTGCTGGTTTTATATTCAGTCCATAAAAAGAACTTGACAAATCCGCTCCCATGCCTCAGTTTATAGATGCTAACGTAACGTTAGTCAGGGTGGCTTGTAACTGGGTTGCGTGACTGGATTTCCCTGCAAAACGTTCATAGTTGGCAGAAGTTCAATTTGGGTCGCACAAATATTGATGCGGCCCGCATCGTGCAGAAAGAGGAGTGGCTTATGAGAAAAACTCTCGACGGAAAACACCTGACGGTGTTGTTGGCCATGATTGTCCTGCTGGTCTTGCCCAGTCTGGGCTTTGCTGCAGGCAAGCCTGAAGCCGCGGCTGGCGCAAAGTCAACCGCAACCATGTTCTGGGCAGGCTACGACGGTGTTACCGAGGACTACCGCAAGAGCCTCCAGGATGCCTTCAATGCCATTGATCCAGCCTTTCAGATCGACATCGTTCCTGTGCCGTGGGATCAGATGAAGGACAAGCTGACGACAGCTCTTGCTGGTGGAAAACCACCTGACATCTCCATCATCGGGACCCGCTGGCTGCTGGAATACGAGGAGCTGGGACAGCTTGCCGAGCCGGACAAGTATGTCAGCAAAGCAACTATCGATGATATCTTTGCAGGTGCCAAAGAAGGCGTGGTAAAAGGCAAGCTGATGGGTCTTCCTGTAGCCGCCGGCGCCCGGTTCATGGCAATCAATGACCGCATCGGCAAGGGTGTCCCAAAGACCATGGAAGAGCTCCGCGAGCTGGCCTTGGCGGCCAACAATCCGCCCAGCCATTATGGCCTGTTCATGGTAGGCCAGAAGAACACCGAACTCACTGAATTCGCCTATTATCTTTATGCAGCAGGTGGAGATTTCTTTGCAAAGAATCCCGATGGGACCTTTGGCAAGAGCACCGTAAACTCTCCTGCAGCGGTCAAGGCCCTTACCTTCATGAACCAGCTGGCCAACGTGGACAAGGTTGTACAGGATGGCTATCTTGGTATGACCCGCATCCAGGGCCACCCCATGTTCTACGCCGACAAGGTTGGCTATGTAATGATCGGTGCCTGGGTGGATTCCGCAATGAAGCAGGCAGGATCAACCTTCCCGGTCACCTATGCCCAGATCCCACCCTTTGCCGGACAGAAATCAACTCCGCTCATCATCACCGATTCCATCGCATTCTTCTCCAGCGCCAAGAACCTCAACGCTGCCGGCAAGTTCGTGGATTTCTGGTACCAGTCGGAGTGGAAGGGCAAGTTCGACGAACCAGCCGGTTTCCCGCCCATCACCAAGAAAGCCTCGACTCTCCCGGCCTTCAATACCCCGATGTACAAGGTAATGAGCGAGGCGTCCGCAAACGCCAAGGGTTGGCCACTGATCGCAACCTGGGACCAGTGCCAGGATGAAATCTGGGATGCCGTTTCAAAAGTATATCTGAAGCTTGCGACTCCAAAAGAAGCACTCGATGCAGCGGCTGCCGCCATCGACAAGATCAATAACATCAAATAAGAATCTGTAGCTGTTCAGAGGCCGGGCACCCTTGTGGTGCCCGGACCATTTTCCGATGGAGGTATGTAAGGTGGCCGAGCGCGCAATCATCGCCAGAACCCGGCTTCAGACCAGGGAATCGAGGCTGGCATACCTCCTCTTGCTGCCGGCTGTAGCCTGCGTGCTTGGATTCATGGTATATCCACTCGTTTCGGTTGGCCTGATGAGTATCTTCCGCACAAACAGGCTCGGATGGCTGCAGAATTTCGTTGGCCTGGCAAATTACTTTTCTGTCATGAATGATGCCGAGTTCTGGCGCGTTACAGGAAGATCCATTCTGTGGACTGTCCTTGCCGTACTCAGCAAAACTATTTTCGGTCTGGTTATTGCCTTGCTCCTGAACGTTAAGTACCGTGGGAGGAAGCTAGCCAGGATGCTCTTCATAGCTCCCTGGGCTTCCTCGGTCCCGATCAGCGTCCTGCTGTGGAGCTGGGTCTACAACCCCCAGTTCGGTCTCCTTAATCACACTCTGAAAATAACGGGCATTACGGCTAATCCCCCTGTATGGCTCGGTTATCCTATATCCGGTTTCATTGCGGCGATCTGGGTAGATATCTGGATTGGTATCCCCTTCATGGCTCTTGTCTTCCTTGCCGGGATGCAGGCCATCCCGGAGGACCTGTACGAATCGGCCGATCTGGATGGGGTCAATGGCTTCCAGAAATTCTATTACATCACCCTTCCGGGCATCAAGCGTATCCTTCAGATCTCGACCCTGCTTTCAGCACTCTGGACCTTCAATGATTTCAACTCCATCTTCATCCTGACCGGAGGCGGGCCGGTAAACATGACTGATATTCTCATCACATCCATTTACAAGAATGCCTTTGTATATGCCAGATTCGACAGGGCTGCCGTGATGGCTATCATCACGTTCATCATCCTGACCATGCTGAGCGCCGTCTACGCACGGCACTACTTCAGGGAGGAAGACTGATGAGCTCACCTGCCGGAACCCCCATGAAGTCGTACCATGTCACTATGAAGCCGATAGGAATGAAGTGGAAAAACAAGCTGAAGCCCTTTGTCATCATCCTGACTATAGCCCTGCTTCTCATCATGCTTTTCCCGTTTTTTGTAATGATTACCATGATGCTGCGTACCAGTCAGGAAGTGTATGTCACTCCTCCTCGTTGGATACCCCAGGCGCCAACCCTGAAGAATTTTGTTCTGGTTTGGTCCCAGTACCTGTTGGCTGGATATTTCAAGAGCAGTGCCATCATCGCCATAGGGGCCAGTGCCCTCAATATGCTGTTGAGCATTCCCGCTGCCTACGCCATAGCACGTCTGCGGTTCAAGGGGCGCCAGATTTCCCTCTACCTGTTTCTTGTGGTGCAGATGTTCTCCCCGGTTGTCGTGGTAATCCCCTTGTTCAAAACCTTTGCGAGGCTGGGCTTGCTTGATAGTTATACGGGCTTGATAGTGCTCAACGCGGTTTTTACCATGGCCTTCAGCATCTGGCTGCTGAGCGGCTACTTCAAGAGCATTCCAAAGGAGATTGAAGAGGCTGCCTTCATAGATGGTGCAACGCGCTTCCAGACTGTAACCAGAGTGATACTCCCGATTTCGGCACCAGGGCTGGTTACCACCTTCATCTACACCTTCATCGCTGCCTGGAATGAATTCCTGTTCGCCTTGTCATTCATACAGAACCAGACAAAGATGCCGTTGACCCTTGGCTTGTACCGCTTCGTAGGCCGTTGGTCCAGCCAATGGGAATTGCTCACCACAGCAGCCTTCCTGGCTATCATACC
>MIBM01000069.1:0-7491 GCA_001830645.1 Spirochaetes bacterium RIFOXYC1_FULL_54_7 | reverse complement strand
TATACCATTCAGCAACGACTGGTCGGTGGGCTTACCGGCGGCGCTGTCAAGGGTTGAAGCTACCAAAGGTTGACAAGGAGTCTGAGAACATGAAAAAGGGAATCAACTACTGGGCCTTCCCGTCGAACAAGGATGGATCTCCCATTGGCCAGATCAATGCGATGAAACGCGCAAAGCAGCTTGGTTACGATTGTCTGGAACTGACGGTCGAGGCCGAAGGAGAACTGACCGGCAGGACCACTCGTGAGGAAGCAATGGCTCTGCGCAAGACGGCGGACTCGACAGGCATCGAGTTGGCAACGGTAGCCTCCGGTCTGGCCTGGGGTGAATCACCAACGGATCCCGATCCGGCCATCAGGGCCAAGGCGATTGAAAGCTATAAACGTTCGCTGGAACTCTGTTCATGGCTCGGGGCCAGAACCTTGCTGTACCTGCCGGGAATGGTCTCGGCGTGTTTCGTTCCCGGCTATGCGCCTCAACCCTATGAAGTCGTAGCCCAGCGTGCCAAGGATGCTGTAGTGGCCTTGTTGCCAACGGCCCGGAAAATGAAGGTTACTCTTGGCGTAGAAAATGTCTGGAACCGTTTCCTGCTCAGCCCTCTGGAAATGCGCAGCTTCATTGACCAGTTTGAGTCCGAGTGGGTAGGTTCTTATCTGGATGTAGGAAACGTCATGCTTTATGGCCATCCGGATGACTGGATCCGTATCCTGGGAAAGCGGATAGCTGCGGTACACCTCAAGGATTTCAGGGTCAATGTCGGCAACCTGGATGGCTTTGTTGACTTGCTATCCGGTGACGTCGATTTCAGGACTGTAATAGCCACCCTGCGGGAAGTTGGCTACAAGGGATCATATACCGCCGAGATAGTACCCGGCAAGGATGGAGCGGCAGAAAAAGCCATTGCCGCCCTGCGCATCATTGAAAATTATTGATCATTATAAATTAAGGTTAAATGTAAATTACTGATCATTGCTAATTACCAAGGAGGCCGGTATGGTCAAGGTCGCGCTGAGCGGTGTCGGTTTCATGGGCAAGACCCATCTGGGTATCTACCGGAAGCTGGGCAATGTCGAGATTGTTGCCCTGAATGATGTGCGAAAAGAGAACATGGAAATAACCAGTCTGGCGGCAGGGGGCAATATCCAGACCACTTCTGATTCCATAGATCTGAGCCATACCCGGAAGTATACAGAGTTCGGGGCCATGCTGAAGGCCGGTGGTTTTGACTTTGTTGATATCTGCCTTCCAACATGTTACCACGCTGAATATTCGATAAAGGCACTGGATGCCGGCTACCATGTCTTTTGTGAAAAGCCGATGGCTCTGACAGCAGGAGAAACCGATCAGATGCTGGCGGCTGTGAAAAGAAGCGGCAGATTGTTCAGTGTGGGCCAATGCCTGCGATTCTGGCCAGCGTATGTCGAAGTAAAGAAATTGATCGACTCCGGTACGTACGGTAAGGTGAGGTATGCGGAATTCGCCCGGTTCTCTTCACCACCTACCTGGGGTTGGGACGGCTGGCTTCTGGATGGCAAGCGTTCCGGAAACGCGGCACTGGATATGCATGTCCACGATGTAGACATGTTGCTGCATCTTCTCGGCAAGCCGGAGTCTGTCAGATCAACCGGAGTGGTTGAAACGGATGGCAGTGTTTCGCATATCGCTTCTGTCTATTCGTATCCTGGAATGGCTGTGTCTTCCACTGGTGGCTGGAATTGCTCTGATTCCTTCGGCTTCAACATGCGTGCCTTCTTCATCCTGGAAGAAGCCACGATCGAACTGGACTTCTCGAAAGATCCGGCCGTTACGCTGGCCCCGAAAGGTGGCAAGAAGGCTGCTGTCCCTCTTCCTGCAGGTGATGGCTACTACCATGAGCTGGCTGATTTTACAGCCGGGATAGCCGCCGGAAAGCTGTCAGGAACGGTTACTGGTGCTTCGGCGGCTGAGTCGGTCAAACTGACTTTAATGGAAATAGCCTCGGTAAAACAGGGTAAGGAAATCCCGGTTCGATTCTGATGGGATCATGGGCATGATCATGACAGGCAAAGAACGAGTCGCCCGGGCGATGCGTCGGGAGCAAGCCGATCGTGTGCCGGTATTCTGCCAGCTCTCGATTGGTCATTATATGATGCGAAGCGCCTTGGAGCCGCACAGGATATGGTTTTCCACCAATGATTTCACCGATGCATTGGTGCAGACCGCCCGGGTTTACCACTTCGATGGAATACTCGTCAATCTACCTGGCAGACCAGCGAACTGGGAGAATCTCATCAGCTCCATGGAGAAACGGAAGGGTGAAACAGTTATAACCTGGAAAGGTGGTGGACAGACGGTTTGTCCGGATGCCGACAATGCCCACTATTCAGGTCCCTTTAAAAATCCTGGTTTGATCGAAGTGGATCCATCTTTGCTCTATTACCTTGAGCCGCATTGCATCACCGAACTGACATATCCCTTCTCTTTTGATTTCATGCCTCCTCCTGCGGAGTTTGGCATGAACTTCTTTCCGGATTACTACCTGGATTCCCTCAAGCAGACTTTACAGAAAGCTGCCGGTGAGTTCCATGTGTCCTCCGAAGTATTCTCACCTTTTACCCAATTCATGGAATTGTTGGGCTACGCAGATGGTCTTATCGCCTTGCTGGATGACCCGGATAAGTGCGAGCAGATACTTGGAGCACTTGCTGTTGGAACTGCCGATCTGGCAGTGATGCAGGCCGAGGCTGGGGCCGATGCGGTGCTGATTTCATCTGCTTTTGCCGGTGCTGGTTTTATTTCAGCCGACCAGTATCGTCGATTTGTATTCCCCTATGAGAAATATGTAATTGAGAGAATCCATCAAAAAACCTGCGCTCCGATATATGTTCATACCTGCGGGAGCATTGAAGACAGGATAAGCCTGATGGTTGAGGCGGGCTATGATGGGGTAGATACCATGGATCCCCCACCATTGGGCAATGTAGATATAGCCCAGGTCAAGCGGAAGTATGGTGACCGAATATTCCTGAAAGGCAATCTCGACCCGGTCAATGTTCTATTAAATGGAACCCTTGAAACGGTACGCGAAGGGGCAACGGATTTGATTCGGATTGCTGGTGCAGGTGGTGGCTACATATTGTCAACCGCCTGTTCCGTTTCACCGGCAACCCCGGCGCAGAATATTGCCATACTTTCAAAGACAAGCATCGCAAACCCGTATGATGGGATGCTACCGTGAAGGGTAGCCGCTCTTCTCCACAACGCAGCCTGAGGGTATCCAATACCGCCAATTCACTGCTGCAGAACCGGATCAATATTTCAATAATCTTTAATTATCTTCGGGATCATGGTGCTTCCTATCGTGCCCGGATTGCGCGTGACCTGGGGATCAGTGCACCTGCCGTTGCCCGGGCCATAGAGAAGCTGTTGAACGATGATTACGTGATTGAGTCAGAGCGAATCCAGATGGAGAATGGAAGAAAAGCCGCACAGGTTTCGGTCAACGCCGAGCGTGGCTACATCATCGGCGTAGATCTTTTGTCTGACCCCATCAAGCTGGCTATCAGTGATTTCAGTGGAATTTTCAGGGATACCTTTCTGGCCCCGCCCATCGAACCTGATATTGATTTAACTGAGTATCTTATTGCAACCATAGATGATACCATCCGCAATTTCGAAAAGAAGACCCTGAAGCGGAATCTGCGTATGCTTGCCCTTGGCCTTGGAGTACCAGCAGTTGTTGATCCCCAGACTGGTGCCATTCTGTATGCCAACTATTATGAGAAATTCATCCAGTCAAATTTTTATGACCGCCTTGTAGAGCATTATCCCTTTCCTGTTTTTATCGAGAACACGGCCAATCTATCTGCAATTGGAGAATGGAAGCATGGGGTAGGGCGTGGCGCGCGGAACTTGGTATTCATCGAATACGGCAATGGGATAGGTGCTGGTATAATTTTCGAGGGTGATCTATACCGCGGTGCCCAGGGTGCAGCCGGCGAGATTGGCTATTTTGTTACCGCGCCGGATGGGCTAGGCTATGATGGTTCTACCATCGGCTACCTGGAAAGCAAGGCTTCCCTTGAATCCATGTATCGCAGGGGTGGTATGGAATCGGGCCTGGATGGTGGTAGCTATCCGAATGCTGCATCACTTTTCGAAGCTGCCCGATCGGGTGATGAAAATGCTCTTGGAATAATCAAGATTGCCCTAAAGCATCTTACGGTTGCAATTGTGAACATCCTGCTGCTTCTGAATCCTGAGATGGTGATCATAGGAGGGGCAAGCTGTGGATTGCCTGGTGCGGATTTGCTCATCCTGAACCCCCTGATTGACGAGGTTCGCAAATACTATCCGTTTGCACCCGCGCCAATCTATCTTGCCTCGATAGGGGCCAATGCCTGTCTGGTAGGCTCAGTGCAGTTTGCCCTGGATTCACTGGTTGTCCATGCCTATCCCTATCGCCTATGACTCTATTCCCCTTGACAAATCGACAGATGAAAGGGAATATAGCTAACACTAAGTTAGCCATGAAAGGAATACTGCGATGCGGAGTATCAGCAAGGTAGCGGAAGGCTGGTGGGATTACACGACTCTGGACAATTCGATCCTGGATGCGGCAGCCAAACTGACGGTCAAGGATATTGCGCAATTATCGCGTCCTGGATTTACCGTCAAACTCCACGACACCCTTGAATCGTTCTATCTGGCCGAGGCCCTGGAATACGTACGTTGCTGGCAGCGATCAACTGCAGACAATCCTTGTGGAATTTGTGGGCCCATAGGACCTACCGAGCAATTGCCGCTGGTAGCCGAGATTGTCAATGATCTTGGGATCGATGTACGGGAAGGGCATTTCTGGGGCATGGATGAATGGTATGTGGATGGCAAGGAACTATCACCTGACCATCCTCTTTCTTTTGCCAAGGCCGATATGGATTTGTGTTTCAACAGGATACGCAAGGAACTGCGCATGCCCCGGCAGAACATACACTTCCTGACCCTCGACAATCTGAAGGAATATACCGCTTCATACGACACCTGCAAATGCCTGATCATGCAAGGTGGGCAGGGCGAAGTAAAGCACTGGGCTTTCAACGACCCGCCTGCAAGGACCGGTGCCTATAAAGACAACCCCCCTTCTCCACAGGAGTATCGCAAACAGTCGGCGCGGATTGTAAATCTGCATCCCATGACCATAATCCAGAACGCAAGGACTTCAGGTGGTGGGGTTGTTACCAATATTCCATCCCAAGCACTGAGTGTAGGACCTGTTGAAACCTGGAAGTCCGGAAAGGTTTCGATCTGGCATGCGGGCAATCATGACAATCCCTTCGGGCAGCGTTTAACCGCATTCATGATTTCAAAGAAACTGGCGGATTCAGCAGTGCCCATGTCCTTGCTCGCGGACCACCCCGAGGTACAATTCAATTTCTACACTCCGGGGATAGGAAGTTGCGAAACCGAGATGCATTAGGAGTATCATGATGGGGAAGACTGTACTGGCCTTGGTAGCGCATCCGGATGATATAGAGTTCATGATGGCTGGAACCCTGTTCCGCCTTAAAGACATGGGTTATGAAATACACTACATGACCATCGCAAACGGTAGTTGTGGAACAATTGAGTACAGCTATGACGACATAGTCCGTATGCGTCGCTCCGAGGCTATGGCTGCCGCGGAGTATATGGGTGCGGTATACCATGAAAGCCTTGCCAACGATTTCGAGGTCTTCTATCAAGATGATCTCATCCGCAAGGTAGCTGCGGTAATCCGCACGGTCAGACCTGACATTGTGTTTCTTCCTTCCATGGAAGATTACATGGAAGACCACATGATTTCCGCGCGGATCGGGGTAACGGCGGCCTTCGCAAAAGGCTGTCCCAACTATGTGAGTATTCCTCCAATCGATGCCATACAGATGGATGTTGTACTCTACCATGCAATGCCATCCGGTCTCCTGGACATGATGGGCAGGCCGATAGTCCCGACTCTGTATGTAGACATCAGTGGGGTAATGGACCGGAAGACAACGATGCTTGGCATGCACAAGAGCCAGCAATCCTGGCTTGACGCCAGTCAGGGTATGAACGAATACCTGTTGACCATGGAGAACATGTCCAGGCAGGTCGGCATTCTTTCCGGGAAGTACGAGTTTGCCGAAGGCTGGCGGCTGCACAACCGCCTGGGTTATTCCAGAACGAGGCTTGACCCCTTGGGTGAGCTATTTGCTCGCTAGCTTTCCCAATTGGTCCTTGAGGAATCGGATGCCGGCGGCCACATCTTCCTGTCGTTGGTTTCCGGCCTCGCGTTCTATGGTTAGATAGCCATCATAGCCATAGTCTTTCATAGCCCCAAGCAGTTCAGGAAAGTTTACCACTCCTGAACCCAGGGGTAGTTCGTCAAAGAAATCATTCACATCGATGGTGGCAAAATCATCTTCGGCGAAGCTGTCATAGATCAGTCTTGCATCGCAGACATTCTTGCGGATGCCGTCTTTTGCATGGACATGGACAACCAGAGGTGCAAGCTTAAGAAAGTCGGCGGCCGCATTGCTGCCCTGGACCATGACCAGATTGGCGGGATCAAAGTTCACCCCGAGTCCGGCTGCACCACAGTCCTCAATGAAAGCTGCCAGGCGCCCTGCAGGCTCGGGACCGGTCTCCACTGCCAGTACAGCGCCACGGCTTCCTGCATAGCTGGAAAGTTCGGACAGGGCAGATTTCAGGTTCAGGTAGATCTCCGAGTTCCTGTCCTCCGGTACCACCCCGATATGCATGGAAACCACGTGGGTTCCAAGCTCCAGGCCGAAGTCTATGAGATCGCGGGTTTTGCTTATACGTGCCGCATGTTCATTGACCCGTTCGAAACCATGTCCGCCGAACTCTCCACATAATGCGGCCAGTTCGAGTCCAAGCTCGTCACATCTCCGCTTGAAGGTCAGTCTGTCTTCGGCCGAACTGTTCCAGGGCGTCAGTGGACCCCGGGAAGCGTAGAACTGCACACCATTCGCACCGGCGGCGGCGGCAAACGAGAGGCCTTCGTATAGAGTCAGCTGAAGGCTGTCCAGAAGGATTCCTGTTTTCATGTTGATAGCTCCATTACCCTGTCTATGACCCGGGCGGCTACGAGCGCATCCCTGATGGTTACCAAGGGGCGCGTCGGATGATGCAGGCAGGCGAGGAAGTCCAGTAACTGGTCCTTGATCTGGTTGTTCCCGTATCCGGTTATCTCCTTGGAGAATTCCCGCTGCCTGAATACCTTCAGTTTCTTCTCCAACAGGTCGCCATGCAAACGGCCCCGTTCGAAATCAATCTGGATGGAACGTTCTTTTTCTTCCACCAGCCAGGATGAGAGGATGCTGCCAGAGTATCCACGGCAATGTGAAGTAGTCACCTCTATCTGCATTATCTCATTCCCTTGACGTTTTACCTCGACTGCCCGGACCTTGAAAGGGCCGAAGATGGAATGCACCAGGTCGACATCATGGATGAGCTTGTCGATGATGAGGG
>MIBM01000068.1:2074-2627 GCA_001830645.1 Spirochaetes bacterium RIFOXYC1_FULL_54_7 | reverse complement strand
GTTTCAGGTGCGTTGGACGCCTTCAACATCCTCATCATCGTGTTCGGCGCAATCCTCCTCATGAACACGCTTAAAAACTCCGGAGCGATCCGGGCCATCAAGGGTACGTTCTACAACATCAGTCCTGACCGCCGGGTACAGGCAATCATCATTGCCTTCCTGTTCGGGGCTTTCATAGAAGGTGCTGCCGGATTCGGTACGCCGGCCGCTCTGGCAGGTCCCTTGCTTGTCAGCCTCGGTTTCCCGCCACTGGCAGCGGCCATGCTGGCTCTCGTAGCCAACAGTACTCCAGTCAGTTTTGGCGCTGTGGGTACGCCAATCCTCGGTGGAGCGGCCAAGGTTCTAAACTCCCCAGGTGTCGTGGATGCCCTGAATACGTATGGTTGGACCTTCGATGTCTTCGTGCACCAGCTTGGTGTCTACACCGCCATCATCCACGCGACCGTTGGCTTGTTCCTTCCCCTGCTCATCGTGTTGATGCTTACCAAGCTCTTTGGAGAAAAAAAGAGCTTCAAGGATGGCTTTGCCCTTGCTCCATTTGCCCTGTTTGCCG
>MIBM01000068.1:875-2064 GCA_001830645.1 Spirochaetes bacterium RIFOXYC1_FULL_54_7 | reverse complement strand
CACGGTACCCTATCTTCTGATAGCCATCTTCATTGGACCGGAACTGCCATCCTTGCTCGGTGCACTGATTGCACTGGTAATAGTCATTCCCGCCAGCAAATCCGGCTTTCTTCAGCCTAAAACCCCAGGGGACTTCCCGGCTCGCAAGAACTGGGGTAGCGATTGGGTAGGCACGGTAGAGCCCGGAGCCTTGAAAGAGGATACCCCGCAGATGGGAACCCTGCTTGCATGGCTGCCCTATGTCCTGGTGGCACTGATTCTGGTTGTCACCCGCATACCAGCGCTTGGCATCAAACAAATACTGACAAGCCCCGAGCTCACCATCGCCCGGAAGGGAATCCTCGGAACCAAGCTTGCGTACAGCCTGCAGGCACTCTATCTGCCAGGTACCGTGCCTTTTATACTCGTTGCGGTTCTGACCATTTTTATGCACAAGATGAACAAGACAACGGTAAGCAAGACCTGGGGAGACAGCCTCAGGCAAATGGTACCTGCTACAATAGCACTTGTGGGGGCCGTCGCAATGGTCTCCATCATGAAGAACTCCGGCAACAATGCATCAGGCAACCTTGACATGCTCAAGACCCTTTCCACTGCGGCAGCCGCAATGCTTAGTACCGTCTGGATCGTTGTTGCTCCTTTCATTGGTGTTCTTGGTGCTTTCATGGCCGGCAGCAACACCACATCCAATATCCTGTTCAGCACCTTCCAGTATGAGGTCGCATCGAGCGCAGGATTGTCCAGACTGATCATCGTGGCCCTGCAGGTGGTCGGAGGCGCGATCGGCAATATGATCTGCGTCCACAATGTGGTGGCTGCAAGCACCACGGTGGGTGTACTCGGACAGGAAGGCAAGATCATAAGGATCAACCTGATACCTGCTGCGATCTATGCCGTGCTGGCAAGCATAGTAGGCTTGCTCATCATAGCGATCTTCATGCCAGGCCTTTTTTAATAGTGTACTTCTTCTATAGCTGCCGCGTCGGCGGATTGCCCGGCACGATGGCATCTCAGAGATGGAGGGTTTCTTGAAAATCGTCGTACCAATAAAGCAGGTCCCCGAGACCAGCAACGTAAAGATGGATCCAGCCACGGGCACGGTCATCCGTGCGGGCGTCGAGACGGTAGTAAATCCGCTCGATCTCTATGCCCTGGAAGCAGCGCTCAGGCTCAAGGAGCGCTACGGCGG
>MIBM01000068.1:0-751 GCA_001830645.1 Spirochaetes bacterium RIFOXYC1_FULL_54_7 | reverse complement strand
GCTACCTCGTATACGCTTGCCCAATCAATAAAAAAGATCGGTGATTATGATTTGATCATCGCAGGCGAACGGGCCACCGATGGAGATACGGCCCAGGTCGGGCCGGGCATCGCTTCATGGCTGGACATTCCCTTGGCAACCTACGTCGCCAGGATCGAAGGCGTGGATGCGGCCAGGATCTCCGTGGAGCGGCTCGTCGAGGATGGATACCAGATCCTGTCCCTGCCGTTGCCGTGCCTGCTGACGGTCGTCAAGGAGATAGCGGCACCCAGGCTCCCGACCCTTGGGGGCAAGATACGCTCCCGCCAGATGCAGATACCTGTTTTCAGCACCGAAAACATGGATCTGGATGCCTCGGCGCTCGGCCTGAAAGGTTCCCCGACCAAGGTCGTCAAGATAGACACCCCCAAGGTTACCAGGGGCGGTACGGTGGTCAGAGCCGGGGACGACGAAGCCATCGGGGTAGCAGTGGACAAGCTTATGTCCTTTCTGGAATCAAAAGGCATCGTGTAAAGGGGAGTCACAGCATGAGTTTTGTATGGACAATAGCCGAGCAGCACAACGGCAAGCTGAGGGATATCTCCTTCGAGCTTCTGGCACGCGGCCGGAAGCTTGCGGACAAACTAGAAACCAAGCTTGCCTCGGTGCTGATAGGCGACAAGGTTTCAGAAAAGGACATGGAGGAGCTCATCCACCGAGGTGCGGATGAAGTGTACTCGATCCAGGATCCGCGGCTGGACAATTTCGTATG
>MIBM01000067.1 GCA_001830645.1 Spirochaetes bacterium RIFOXYC1_FULL_54_7 | reverse complement strand
CAAGCTGGTGACCGGTGCCTGCGAAGGCATAAGGACCAGGCGTTTCAGGGAAGCCCTGCCAATCACGGTCAGAAAATCACACCGCCCGAGATCGCAGAAGGCAGAGAGCATTTCACCCATGGACGGCGCCACCTGGGCAGGAGCAGTGGTAGAGACTGGAATGGATCCCATAAGTCTCCGTCCACAGATACTGGGTATCTGGCTGAGTGTGAAATGCGGGCGGCTATTGTCACTGCCCACGGCAAAGCGCGCACTGGAAAATGCAGCCACCACGGCTGTAGGCCTGTGCATGGGAGAGTATCTTGACCTGTCTGATGGATCACCGAAGGCTTCGGCCATGGCTACGTACCGCCTGCCCAGTCTTACCGACCTTCCACCTGTGAATATACAATTCGTGGATGACGATTCCAGCGATTCCATGGGACTTGGCGAACTGGCCTGCTCCCTGATTCCGGCTGCCTTTGCCAACGCGATAGGACAGGCGATAGATGAGCCCTGGGATTCCCTGCCCATACGGGGTCCGGTGGGAGAACGCAGGGATGAAGGGATGGCTGGACAATGACCATTGACTTCATCCTGAACGGCGAGGATGTAACCATAAAAGCCAATCCTACCGACAGGCTGGCACTGATTCTTCGCGACCAGTTTGGCCTTGGAAGCATTGTGTATGACTGCGGCGGAGGGCGCTGCGGGAAATGCATGGTGCTGCTGGATGGAAGGACTGCCCTTTCCTGCCTTGTTCCAGTCTTCAGGATACGCGGATCAGAGGTAGTAACCTACGAAGGTTTCGTCAATACGTCCGAACACGAAATGGTCCGTTCGGCCTTCGATGAATCAGGTTTGACCCTATGCAGCTATTGTGCCCCGGCCCGCTTCATGGCTGCCGGCTCCCTCCTGGACTATCCTTCACGCCCTTCTGAAACAGAGGTAGCAGAGACAATGGCCTCTGTCCTGTGCAGATGCAGCCCCCCATCAGCCGTCCTGAGGGTAGTACTCGGTGCCATAGAAATGAACGAGAACAGGAAGTACCGCCGTGCGCGTTGACGAAGCGGCATCCCCCCAGAGCATTGCCGAGTGCATCACCTTCATGAAACGACGGCCTGAGGCGGTAGTCTGGGCAGGTGGGACAGCCCTGATGACCATAGACGA
Source organism: Spirochaetes bacterium RIFOXYC1_FULL_54_7 (assembly GCA_001830645.1). GTDB lineage: Bacteria > Spirochaetota > Spirochaetia > Treponematales > UBA12059 > MIBM01. The sequence continues at coordinate 1,437 of MIBM01000067.1, read as the reverse complement.
CCGCCCACAGTCGGACAGACCCCTACCCGTCCTGGATCTTCACCGTGTACAGGAACTCAGAAGCATAACCGGTTCGGATCGCTACATTGAACTGGGAGCCTGCGTCACCCTGCAATCCATCCTGGAACTTCCCAAGAGACGGTCTCTGGGTCCCCTTAAACAAGCTATCCTGGGCATAGGCAACCCGCCCTTGAGGAATATGGCAACCATTGGCGGAAACATAGCCGCACGCTCACGGTTCATGACCTGTTTTCCTGTCATGGCCTGCATGGATGCAGCTCTGGAGACCCGGGACAGCTCGGGAACCCGCTGGTCAGGCTTCCAGCATATCGTGGCTGCCGATGGTCATCCATCCTTCCCTGAATCAACCCTGCTGACCAGGATCAGGATACCAACGGCCTTCTGGGACAACTACTGTGTACGGCCCATGGGGGACGACGGCTATCCCGATGTCGATTCCTTTACCTTTGCAGCCGTAGCCAGGCTGGAAAAAAACACCATAGTGGAATTGCGGGTCTGCGCCGCCGGGAACGTTTTCATCAGAAACCGGGACGCCGAGCTTGAACTCGTAGGCAAACGCCTGCCTCTGGGTCATAAGGAGACAGACAACTTGCTGGGAAGCTTCCAAGCGGCAGGGGAAGAGGCCGGCATTTCCCCACACATGGCCCGTAGATTTGCCCATTACGTGAAAACTTTCTTCGAGTACTCACCTGACGACCCACAATGACCACCGTAGCCTTCAATCGCCGCTTGACGAAGCTGGATCGTAGATTACAATGAAAGACATATGAATACCAGCGCATCCCATGATATTTATACCCAATTTGAAAATGAAGCCATTACGGTGAATCCCTTTGCCTCCACCAGGATGGGCATAGTACCCGGACAGACCATGGTAAAGGTCGACTCCTACAATGTCGTCTGCGCTCCATACCGCATCTCCATGAAAAGCGCCTTGCTCATGGCATCCTTTTCCCGGGAAGAGCTGGTATTCTTCCAACGCTACGCCAACGGTCTGGCCGGTCTGGCCATGGTATTCCAGCAGGCCAGCAACCAGCCACCGTTCAAAATTTTTGCCCGTTGTGTACTCAAGTCCATAACCCCCATGAAAAGCCGGGAGGCGATCGGCATCATATCAGTGGTATTCAAACCCTGTCCCCCCGATCTTGTGGCCTTCCTCGGGGATTACCTCATGCTGCTGGAGAGGCTTAAGGTTGAATATGATGACTTCAAAGGCAAGCGTATTGCCATAAACCCTGAATCAGCCAAGCTTATGGGCTACAACAACTTTGCAGAGCTCAGCTGCGCCAGCGGGAAATCAAAGATGGCCCTCTTCGGACTAGCCAGCGACCGACTGGAATTCCTGCTACCCGTCCAGGGTCCGGAACTGGCTGGAGGAATGCCGGTAACCATCAAGCTGTACTTCCAGAGTTACCA
>MIBM01000066.1 GCA_001830645.1 Spirochaetes bacterium RIFOXYC1_FULL_54_7 | reverse complement strand
CTTGTTCCCGCCGAAGCAGCCCGCCGAGCGGCCGCCGGCGAGTCCCATGTCGTACGCCTCAAGATACCCCTTGAAGGCAGCACCAGGTTCACCGATCTCCTGCTTGGCGATATAGAGTGGAAGAACGCCGATGTGAATCCCGACCCGGTGCTGCTCAAGAGCGATGGCTATCCCACTTATCATCTTGCCAATGTGGTTGACGACCACCACATGGGTATTACCCATGTGATGCGGGCCCAGGAATGGATTCCTTCGGCTCCTTTGCACATTATCATGTACGAGGCCTTTGGCTGGCAGGCTCCCCAGCTCTGCCACCTGCCCATGGTCATGGGCTCCGACGGGCACAAGCTGAGCAAGCGCCATGGTGCCACCTCGGTGGATGAGTTCCGCAAGAAGGGCTACCTCAAGGAAGCCCTGCTGAACTACATAGCCATGCTCGGCTGCTCCTATGAGGATGGCCGGGACCTGTACTCCCTGGAAGACCTGGCCAGGCTGTTCAAGATTGAACACATCAACAAGGCTCCCGCGGTCTTCGACTATGTGAAGCTGGAATGGTTCAACGGTCAGTACATAAGGACCTATGACGATACCGGGCTTGCAGGCCTCATCGAGCCAGTACTTTCCGAGGCCAAGCTCATCGGCACACCGCCTTCAGCCGCCGAGAGAGCCATCGTTTTAGCAGCCGCGCCACTGGTCAGGGAGCGTCTGAAGTTTACCACCGACGCGGCGGAATCCCTGTCCTTCCTTTTTACCGAGCCAGCGGTTCCTCCGGTGGCCGAGATGCTGCCCAAGAAGCTGGATGCGGCTACCACTGCAGGAGTGCTGGAAGCGGCACGCGGGCTGCTGGTTCAGGTTGGAGTGGCCGATCATGACACCATAGAGGCTGCCTTCAGGCAAAAAGCCGAAGAAATGGGGCGCAAGCTCGGCGACCTGCTCATGCCCCTGCGCCTGGCGGTTACGGGTACCAAGGTAAGCCCGCCCCTGTTTGAAAGCATCCGCGTGCTTGGCGTGGACAAGGCCCTTCCCAGGATAGACAGGGCTCTGAATGCTTTGAAGTCAGCTCTTTGATGAAAGCCTGCGCCGTGTTCCGGGTCATCCGTTTCGCATACGTGTCGCGGGTGAGGCCCGCCTTTTTTACCTTGGCTGTTCTGGCTTTGGCTTCCCAAACCTTCCTTGGCTCATGTTCCCTGCTACCTGGACCAAGGCCTGCTCCGGGAGCAACACCTGCGCCTGGTGAGTTGCCTGCTCCAGGCATACCCGAGGGGCCGCGGATGTCCTGGACCGTCAATGGCGGGCCGGCAGGTCAGGGCAGGCTCTTCGTGCAGGGTACACTTCATCTAGGACGGGATGAGTTGTATCCCCTGGACAAGCGTGTGCTTGATGGCTTGGCCAGCTCCGATGTGATTCTGGCCGAGTTGTCTCCCGGGGACTTGGCCAGGTCACGGGATCTGGTGCTGGACAGGATGGCAGAGGCCGCCCTGGATGGCGGCAAAACCCTGTACGATCTACTGCCCACCATGGATGTGGCCAGTGCGGAAGCGGTGATGGGCAAGGAAAACCTCAGACGCCTGGCCATATTCCGACCTTGGGTGGCATACAGTGCCTTTGAGTTATTTGTTGCCGGCAAACTTGCCCTTGATCCTGAAAAAGGCGTGGATGTTGCCCTTTATTCCCTGGCAGCCACCCTGGGCAAGCCCGTGTATGGGCTTGAGGACCCGGAGTTCCAGCTTGATGTCCTGGCTGGCCCTCCACTGGAGATTCAAGTATTGCTCCTGAGGGACGCAATACGGGAGCACCGGGACCAGCCTGACGCCATGAAGCGCCTGTACGAGGCCTACCGTGAAGGTGACCACAGGGCCCTGGCAATCGAACTGGATGCAGCCCTACAGCGTAGCCTGGCCTTTGCACCCGAACTGGCGGCCTTCAATGATTCCCTTCTGACCAGGCGCAATAAAGAATGGGCCAAGGTTCTTGATGACTACCTGAGGGACGGAAAGTCGGTTTTTGTCTTTGTCGGCGCTGCCCATATGGTGGGAGCCGGCAATATTCTGGAGCGGTTGGCTGGGATGGGGTATAGCGTAAAGCCTTGAAGTTGGGGGGCCGTCCCCTAAACCGACATACTTGTTTATTCCATTGTCGCATGCGGCAATTCCTGCTACCTTCCTGTTGAAGCCTGTATCCGCCTGTTCATGGGGGTGGGGGCAATGTACTCATGAAGGATCGTATTTAAATGTCAGCTATTCAACGCTGGAATCCACTGGCCATGTACAAGGGTCTGCCCAGGCCGGTGTATGCCCTCTTTGCGGCCACTGTGGTGAACGGGGCGGGGATCTTTGTCTTTCCCTTCCTTACCCTCTTCCTTACCCGCAGCCTTGGCATGGACACCCGCCAGGCTGGCAATTTCATGTTCTTCACGTCGATTGCCTACTTGCCGGGAGCCATTCTTGGCGGCAAGCTGGC
>MIBM01000065.1:13985-14681 GCA_001830645.1 Spirochaetes bacterium RIFOXYC1_FULL_54_7 | reverse complement strand
GCTCTCCCTTGCGGTGGACCCGGTACCTGGGTACCTGGGTGCGTATGTCCGCACCCGGTGCTGCCCAGGATGGTGATACGCTGCCGGCTTCGCATACATCTATCACCGGGCAGGGCTTCTCGTTGCGTTGGCAGAATAAAAGGAAATCGAAGGCCTCGGCCTTGGGCAGTATGACGACATTGGCCTGCACGAAGCCTGCGGCCAGGCCGCTGGTCTGGCCACATATGGTTCCTGCTTCAATGGCTGCACGGATTTCCTTTGGGGTGTTCATATAAGCTCCATCCTGTTGGCTGGTCTAGGTATTGCTGGTCCCAGTATAAACAGGGGCCTCGGGGCTCCGCAAGCCGGAAGTCCCCGGCCGGTTTGCAGCTTTCCTTGATCAACTGTGACTCTTGTTTGATCAACTTCCGGCCCTGACAACCCACCACAACCTGGCCGATGTCGAGCGTGGATTCTGGTAACGTTCTTCCGGACTTGCCCTGATGCCTTCAGCGGCAACGGACGCGTAGATGCCCTGGTCCAGACCGGCAGCAAAGGATCGTTGGATCCTCAGTTCCTCACCTGAATGGAAACACAGTATGGCCGCCCGGCCACCAGGTAGAAGACAACTGGGCAGGGCTGCAAGCAAGGCGTCCAGAGCTGTAAGTTCTCCATTGACCGCTATGCGCAGGGCCTGGAAGGTGCGCCGTATGGCTT
>MIBM01000065.1:2534-13979 GCA_001830645.1 Spirochaetes bacterium RIFOXYC1_FULL_54_7 | reverse complement strand
CGCGTTCTTCCGAGTCCACCCTGTCATCCAGGGCATAGTGGATGGCTTGTCTGAGGGCCATTGTGGTGTCTATGGTGCCCCGACGCAGGGTCAGCACCCGAGCGATGATGGGTGCTTCCGGCTCGTCGGAATATTCTTCAATCATGGATCGTAGTTGTTTTTCAGAGCTGCTTAGCAGGAGTTCCGCGGCGCTCTGGCCGGTTTCTGGATCCATGCGCATATCCAGGGGGCCATCATGCTTGAAGGTGAAGCCGCGTGCCGGATTGTCGATCTGCATGGATGAGACGCCGAGGTCGGCCAGGACCATGTCTACCTGTGGAAGTCTGCCACCTGCCAGGAGCGACGGCAATTCGGAGAAGTTGGTGCGCAGGGCTGTGAAGGCATCCTGTCCAAAACCGGCGCTCCGGAGGCGAGCCTCGGTTTTTATTAGCTCCAGCGGATCCCTGTCAAGGCCGAACAGCCTGCCGCCAGGCATCATGGCCTTGAGGATTTCCATGGAATGGCTGCCATGGCCAAGGGTGGCATCGATGGCAGTTTCGCCGGGTCGGGGAGCCAAGACATCAATCACTTCCTGCACGCAGATGCTCCTGTGGGTGCCCGCAGGGGTGTCTCCCCTGGCTTTGACCTTTTCCACATCGTCTGGATAGAGTTCGGGCTTCAGTTCCTTGTATTTCTCGGTAAACCGGCGTGGATGGGTTCCCTTGTAGCGAGGCCGGCGTACGTGGTGCTCGTCGGCTTTGTCGGATTTATCCGGTATTTCTGCCATACAGACAGTATATCGTTTTCTCCGCTGGCAATGCCCGTGACAGGGCTCTTCCATACGATTATTACTGCTCAGGTCGGAAACCGGTAAATATAGATTTCCTTGACGCTTGCATTAATCCGACATATTCTGTAGAACATTCGGCTCTAACCATGCGCGTAGTCCGCAGTCGAATGGCTCCGTCATTGGTTGCTACGGCGTTGTCAAATTAAGAGTACATGCAAGGGGCGTGTGAATGGCGTTCAAGTTTCCCGTAAAATCTCTGGCGGGTCGGGAACCTTCCCACGGTGAAGGCTTCGAGTTTTTCCTGCGTACAGCCATACCTTTTCTGGGTGTAATAGCAGCACTTCTCATAAGCGCGATAATCCTGCTGTTCCTGAAGACCAATCCCATAGTAGCTTATTCCGCCATGTTCCAGGGTGCCTTCGGTTCGGTAAACGGATGGTCCCAAAGCCTGGTAAAGGCTACGCCACTCCTTCTGGTTGGACTCGGGGTCTGCATAGCCTTCAGAGCCAGTGTCATCAACGTAGGAGGCGAAGGGCAGATAATACTCGGAGCCCTGGCGGGTACCTGGTTTGCCCTCACCTTCCCTGATCTTCCCCGTTTTATACTCATACCCGGTTGTATGACCGCGGGGTTTCTTGCCGGCGCGTTCTGGGGGCTCATCCCCGGTTTCCTCAAGGCCAGGTACAAGGTAAACGAAATCCTCAGCACCATAATGATGAACTCCATAGCCCTGCAGTTCATGAATTTCCTCCTGCAGGGACCGATGATGGATCCGGAAGGCATCAAGGCTGGTACCTTTCTGGCGCAGTCCGCCCGTCTTCCACCTACGTCCTGGCTGGCCCGCCTGATTCCACGCACCATGCTCCATTCCGGTGTCTACGTAGCTCTCATCTTCGCGATCCTTGTGTATATCTTCCTCTGGAGGACGACGATAGGCTACCAGATCCGGGCTGTAGGCTTGAACCCGAGAGCTTCCCGGTATTCGGGCATCAATGTGCCCTTCAACCAGATGCTGTCCCTGACCATTGCCGGCGGCCTCTCCGGTCTTGCGGGCGTGATAGAGGTGATGGGTGTACACAGGCGCATCCTCGAGGGTCTTACCGGTGGCTACGGCTTCACCGGCATAGTGGCTGCCCTTCTGGGAAGCCTCCATCCCCTTGGCATGCTTCCAGCCTCGGTACTCTTCGGTGGCCTGCTCGTGGGTGCCAACACCATGCAGCGGGCGGTACAGATACCGGCGGCCCTCATCAACGCCATCCTTGGCCTGATAGTGCTGTTCGTGTCTGGATCAGCCCTCTGGATCCACCAGATCATCAAGAAACGAAAGACCGCGGCCATCGTGGTCGCCTTGCCGAAGGCTGCTGCGGCCTCCGAGGAAACCAAGTCATGATGAACATATTTACCTGGGACGTACTTTCCGGGGTCCTCCGGACCATGATAGCCCTTTCCACCCCCTTCCTGTTTGCCGCCCTTGGCGAGACTTTTTCACAGCTTTCCGGCGTGGTGAACCTTGGGGTGGACGGCATAATGTTGCTGGCCGGATTCTTTGCCTTCTACGCGGTTTTCCTTACCGGCAATGTCTGGCTGGGTCTCCTGCTTGCCATGCTGGTGGGACTTGTCATGGGCCTGATGATGTCCTTCGTCAGTGTGACCTTGAAGGCCCAGCAAGGCATCAGCGGCATAGGCTTGCAGATGTTCGGCCTGGGTATGTCCAGCCTGCTCTTCAAGGTGCTGGTAGGAACGGTTACCTCCGTCACCGGCTTCCGTCCTGTAAAGATTCCCCTTCTGGGTGACATCCCCTTCATCGGATCCATACTCTTCAACAACAATGTCCTGGTGTACAGCGCCTTCCTGCTGGTTCCGCTATCCTGGTGGGTGCTGGAGAAGACCACCCTCGGGCTCAAGATCAAGGCTGTAGGCCAGAATCCGGCCGCCGCTGACTCGGTGGGCATCAATGTCAACCGAATCCGCTATTTCAGCGTGTGCCTGGGTGCTGTTCTGGCCGGAGTCGCCGGAGCCTCGTTGTCCATATCGATCGCGAACCTCTTCCAGGACAATCTGACTTCCGGCCAGGGCTTCATAGCCGTGGCCCTGGTGTACTTCGGTGGCTGGAGTCCGGTCGGCGTCCTGGGAGGTGCCCTCCTGTTCAGCCTTGCCAATTCGGCCCAGCTGTGGCTGCAGGTCCTGGGCATCAATGTACCCGCCAGCCTGGCAGTCATGCTGCCCTATGTACTTACCATTGTGGTTCTGACCGTTGCGGTAAACCGCGGCAAACAGCCGGCTGCCCTGAACAAGCAGTTTTTCAGAGGCGAAAACTGAGTGTCCACTGGAACCGGATCCGGTGGGCAGGCTTCCATCAGGGAGGCATGATACAGGTTGCACGGGGGACTTTGGTCTCCCTGGAATGCCGCATCTTCAGTATGCGGGTGAATACTACAAAAGGAGATCCAGTATGAAGTTAAACAGGATCGTCACGGCTATCGTCCTCTTGGCAGTCATAAGCGCCACGGCCTTTGCCGCAGGTGAGAAGGAAGCCGCTGCGTCGACTGCCGCCAAGCCTCTTCGCATCGCGGTTGTCATGCCCAGCGCAACCACCGACATGGCCTTCAGCCAGTCAATGTGGAATGCCCTGCTCAAGGTACAGGCTGCCATGGGTGGCCCGTCTGCCCTGGAGCTCAAGTACTCCGAGAACATGTTCAATGTTCCGGACGCCGCTGCTGCCCTCCGTGACTACGCCAGCCAGGGCTTTGACATTGTCATCGGCCATGGCTCACAGTATGGTTCCAGCATCCGCGAAGTTGCCCCTGATTTCCCTGAAGTGGTATTCGCCTGGGGAACCGATGTGAACAACTTCGGCCTGCCCAACGTCTATGCCTATACCGCAGCTGCCGAGCAGGGTGGATATGTCAATGGCGTGCTTGCTGCCCTTCTGAACAAAACCGGCAAGATCGGTGTAACCGGCCCCATCGAAGTGGGTGACGCCAAGACCTACATCGATGGTTTCGTAAACGGTGTCAATTCCGTTGGCAAGAACATTGCCATCTCCAAGACCTGGACCGGCAGCTTCTCCGACGTAGCCCTCATGACCGCGGCTGCCAAGACACATATCGCCAATGGCGCCGGTGCCCTTACCGGATCTTCCCAGTCGGTAGTCGGTTCCATCGGCGCATGCAAGGAAGCTGGCAATGTGCTCTGGTTCGGCACCCAGTCAGACCAGGCCACCCTTGCCCCAGCCCTGACCGTGGCCTCCCAGGTCTATGACTGGGAAGGCATGCTCAACGACATCATTGCCAACCGCAAGGCAGGCAAGCTCGGCGGCGACGCCTTTGTCCTGACCCTTGCCAATGGCGGACTGAAAGTGGCCTACAACCACGGGTTCGCTCTACCCGCCGATGTGAAGGCCAAGGCTGACGCAGCAATCGCAGGAATCAAGAACGGCAGCATCAAGGCTACTCCCTGAGCCTTGGGCATTGATACAAGATAGTTGACATCGGGAGTATCGGTGCGAGGCTCCGGTACTCCCTTTTTGCTTGATGGGCGATCCTTGTGCTCTGCCGGATCGCCCCTGAAGCAAGAAAAGTGGATGGACAGCCGTATTTGGAGGTAATGATGAAGGTCATGATACAACACGTCGAGATGAAGGGCATCGTCAAGCGTTTTCCCGGCGTCCTGGCCTGCGATAAAGTGGATTTCGACCTGAAGGCAGGAGAAGTCCATGCCCTGCTGGGCGAGAACGGGGCGGGCAAGAGCACGCTCATGAAGATCCTGTACGGCATGTACCAGATAGACGATGGGTCCATCGTCATTGATGGAACCGAGAGGCATTTCCACTCCCCCGCAGATGCCCTGGACGCAGGCATCGGAATGATCCATCAGCATTTCATGCTTGTCCCCACCATGACCGTTGCCCAGAATGTGGCCCTCGGCCAGCCATCCAGCCGTGGTTTCCTGCTTGACCTGGATGTGGTTTCCGAGCGTATCTGCGAGCTGTCAGCCGAATATGGGCTCAAGGTGAATCCCAATGACCTGGTTGGACATCTGTCGGTTGGCGAGCAGCAGCGGGTAGAGATCATCAAAGCCCTCTACCGGGGAGCAAGCATCATCATCCTCGACGAACCAACCGCGGTGCTGACCCCCCAGGAAGTGGATGACCTTTTCATCATTCTGAAGAAGATGGTAAAGGAAGGCCATGGCCTGGTGTTCATCTCCCACAAGCTCCACGAGGTAACGGCCTTGTGCAACCGCATAACCGTACTGCGGGATGGCAAGATGATGGGCACCAGAAGCGCCGAAGGTGTGGAGCGGCATGACCTGATAAAGATGATGGTCGGCCGTGACCTCAAAACCCTGCAGCACCGGGACTACAATCCCGGCCCTGCCCGCCTGGAGGTAAGGGGCCTGCATGTCACTGGCGACCGTGGCGTCGAATCCGTGAGGGGCATAGACCTGACAGTGCACTCGGGGGAGATCCTGGGTATTGCCGGTGTGTCGGGAAACGGACAGCTTGAACTTGCCGAGAGCCTCATTGGCGTACGCAAGGTGGATTCAGGCAGCATACTGCTGAATGGAACCGACATCACCAATCTCAAACTGAACGAGCGGATAGACCAGGGCGTGGCCATCATACCCGAGGAACGCATGCTGGACGGAGCCATCAACGACTTCTCGGTGCAGGAGAATGTGTTCCTCCATGACCATATGGAAAAATCCTTCCGCAAGGGCATCTTCCTTGACTTCAAGACAATGGCTGCCCATGCCAGGGAACTGGTCCGGGAGTTCACAGTGAAGACTCCTACCCTGGATACGCCCATCAAGAATCTGTCGGGAGGCAATATACAGAAACTGATCATGGCCAGGGAGCTGGCCAGGAAGCCGTCTGTCCTGGTTGCAGCCCAGCCGACCCGCGGGGTGGATATCGGTGCCTCTGAATACATACACCAGCGCCTGCTCATGCAGCGGGATTCCGGCACGGCCATACTCCTGTCGTCTGAGGATCTGGATGAATTGTACGAACTTTCAGACCGGATCGCGGTCATCTACGAAGGCCAGATCATGGGTATCTTCGAGCGCAAGGACACCGACATCCAGACTCTTGGCCTGCTCATGGCCGGTATAAAGCCTGGCGACCCGCCGAAGCCTGAAAAGGTGATTGCCGCCTGTGAGGACTGACCAGCTGCGAGGACTGGCCAGCTGCGAGGACTGGCCAGCTTTAGCCAGAAAGATTGTCTCATCCGGACAGACTGTTTCCAGTCGAACTTTCCCTTGACGCGGACACTGTTCTGGTTCAAGGTGTAGGCGCATGAACAAAGCTACGCTGTAAGCGCGGATCGGCACGGCCGTTCCGCAGGACATTGCCACTCTACCCATCCTGCGTACTGCTCCGGTCTGCGGCGTCGCCGTGGACTGGATACCGATCTGCGCCATCTTCCGACAACAACTCCACCCAATGATGGACAGAACCATGCGCGAGCAAGTACAAATAAACTATAAGCCCTACATTTTTTTTACCCCGGGGAATGACGATCAATTCGAGGCCATCCTGGACCTGACCAGAGCTGTCCACGGCGAGGGGGCTGCAGCCCTTTCACGCAGCCTTTACGCCGGTATGCCTGGCATGCACCGGGAAGACTGGTACGGCCTTGCCCGTCCGGATGACTGGCCGGACGGAATGCGGGCTCCTGCAAGAGTGGTCTCTACCTTGTGCAGGATTCCAACGGGCTGGACCTGCCGGGATGTAGGTGTCAATGCCCATCTGCCATCAGCCGAGCTAGGCATGGTGGCAAGCGCCAGGGATGCCCGCGGATGTGGCCTGTCAAGCTGGCTTATGAAGCGTTTCCAGGCTGATTCGATCAAGGCTGGCTTTTCTTTGTCGACCATCCAGGGCATACCCTATTTCTACCGACGTTTCGGTTATGAGTATGCGGTGCCCTTGATACCCAAGATTCTCTTACATCCGGGTCTGGTTGCTGCCAAGGCATGGTCTGTCGAAGCTTCCTCACAGGAAAAGCAGGTAACGGAAATGATGGAGTCTGGTTCCCGTCGGGCAATCGAGACAGATATCCCCCTGATGTCGGCATGGTTCAATGAGGTCTCCAGTAGCCTCGGGATACGCGCGGACCGCAGCGACGTTCATTGGCTGTACCTCATGGGTAAGGCTCAGCTCAGTTTCGAAACCGCTGTGGAAAGGCGCATACTGCTGGATGGAGCTGGCAAGCCAGTCGGCTGGCTTGGTTTCCAGCGTGATTGCTTTGGTCCGACCATGGCCATAGCCGAAGCATCCTTGCCGGACCTCCATACCGGCTGGTCGGCGGTGGACATGCTGGCTTTGGCTGAATCGATAAGAATCGAAGAGGGTATGCCGCATATCACCGTGCTGTTACCCCGCAGCCACCCGCTTGCCATAGCAGCGGCCGGGCTGGGTGGGCAGCTGTGTCGTGAATATGCCTGGCAGGTGGCCATACTGGACAGGCCGGATTTTTTTGGCAGGCTGCGGCCTGTACTGGAGGCCCGGCTTCGTAGCTCGGTCCTGAAGGGTGGGGTACACACACTGAGTCTGGATCTGTACGGTGAAAACCTGCGTTTTGACTGGGATGGAAAGCGGTTGGAAATTACCCAGCTGTCTGACCCTACCCCGGCCGAAGGGCCAGATGGGCAAGAGGGGACAGGGCAAGAGGGGACAGGGCAAGCCACAGATCAGTCGCAGGGGCAGCCGGAGGATGGCATCGATACCATGCCCGAAAAACCTGTTTCAGCCTTTCCGCCAGAGCTCCTGGGGCCCCTGGCTCTCGGATACCGAAGCTGGCAGGAACTGGGGCATTGCAGGCGGGATGTGATGATACGTCCCGAGGATCGGGCTTTCATGGATGTCCTGTTTCCTGTCATGGATTCCTTCATATATCCGCTGTTCTGATACCTGTTTTTCTGACCAGGTAGCCGCTGATTCAACCAGGATTGCCGGGCTGGATGCATGAGGTACTAAGCTTCTCATTGTGTCTGCCCGGCATTTTACCCAGGATCTTCAAGTTTTGAATTTTCTTCTTGACAGATTCCATATCACGGTTAATATAATTCTGTATACAAAACTCTCCATACATTTTTTGCTGTATGAGGGAAAGGGCTTCGAAGTTTCTTATGGTGTGTGCATGCCGTACCACCTATTTCGCGATGGACTTTCGAGGAGGTTCTTATGAACAGGATGATGAAGTGTACGATGATGCTTGTCATTGCGGTACTGGCAGTTTCCGCGGTTTTTGCGGAAGGACAGGCTGAAGTAGCCTATCCAGAACGGGACATAACCTGCATCATTCCTTTCGGGCAGGGTGGCGGCACGGATGTATGGGCCCGCAAGGTCATGGGATCCATGGCCAAGGATCTCAAGGTTTCAATTACTACAACCAATGTAACCGGTGGCAGTGCCGGCTCCATCGGTATCTCCCAGGTATGGAACTCACCTCATGATGGTTATGTACTGGCGGCAACCTCCGAGACTCCCCTTACCATCCCGGTAACCACACCCATCACCCAGACCTCCAAGGACTGGGATTACTTCATTGCCGGTGGATCACCTGGCCTGCTTTGCGTGAACTCAGTAACTGCGGCCAAACTGGGTATTGATACCCTGGATAAGCTGGCAGCCTACGGCAACAAGGCCAGCCTCAAGATAGCCGGCACCACCGGTGGCCTCTGGTTTGCCCTGGCAAGCCTCGTTTCAGAGAAGAACTACGGCAACTGGCCCCTTACCTGGGTATCCTATGCCGGCTCCGGCCCCGCCATCCTGGCAACGGTCGGCGGCATCGATGCCGACCTTGTGGTAGCCTCCGCTGGAGAAGTAAAAGACTATGTGCGCGCCGGTCAGCTTATCCCGATTGCCCACATGTCACCCGATGGCTACACCTTCAAGACGGACGCCAAGTCCATCGATGTTCCCGCCATTACCAAGGTCATCCCCGGCATCGCAAAATACCTGCCCCTGCAGCAGTGGCTGGGCTTCAAGGTTCCTTCAGACACCCCGGCAGATGTCAAAGCCAGGCTGACCTCGGCCTTCAAGGTTGCCATGGCCGATCCTGATATGGTGAAGTTCGCTTCAGACCAGATCGCGGTCATCTACAACAAGAGCGGGGTTGAGGCCAAGACCATGGCCCAGAAGTCAGAGTCAAACCTGTGCTGGATACTCTTTGACCTTGGAAAGACAACGTACTCTCCCGCCGAGCGTGGGATAGCAAAACCCTGAGTTCCACTTTCTTTATGACATTGGAGACTTTATAATCAGCCTCGGTGGGAGGGCCAGACATCCTCCTGCCGGGGCTGGTTCTTGCCAGGATGGGGGTTGATCAGCTGACAACCAGGCCAATTATCTATTCAGGGGATGGTTCATCGTGGAAAAGAGTACCTTGAGGCGAGCCGATCTGCTCTTCAGCATTGCGCTGATACTGGGATCGCTGTGGTTTATGATTCAATCCATCAAGCTCTTCCTCAATCCCTTCGGCAGGAAGTGGGAGGCAGTTCCGGCGGAGGCTGTGAAGGAGACCCTTACCTTCTGGTACAAGTCACCCGCCCTTATGCCTTTTTTCGTTTCCCTTCTCGTGCTCCTGTGCTCGGTCATGCTCTTCCATGTGGCCATGAAGTCGGGTGCGCGCCTTGATTTCATCAAGAAGGATAAAATTGCGGCCTTCCTGAAGAACCGGGAATTCCAGTCCTTTGTGGTCATTACCCTGCTTCTCTGTGTATATGCCTTTGTCCTGATACCTGTGTGCGGCAAATTGCTGGTCAGGATACGGATCATCCGGGGCTTTCCATTCTTTGTCGCAACCTTCATCTACCTGCTGTCCATGATGCTGGCCTTTGGACACAGAAAGTTGGGCCATGCAGTGCGCTCCTTGCTGGTGTCCTTCCTGGTGTCCGGAATTGTGACTTATGCCTTTGGTACCCTGGCTAAAATTCCCCTGCCCTGAAAGATGTGGAGTCAAGAATGGAACTGCTTTACCTGATCGAGGAATTCTTCAAGATCGTGATGGATCCCATGGTTGTGCTGGTCATTTTCGGGGCTACAGCACTTGGAACCATCATCGGTGCCTTGCCAGGGCTCACGGCTACCATGGGCATAGCCCTGCTCACTGGCCTTACCTACAAGGTGCCTGTCAATTATACCTTTGCTATTTTGATGGGTATCTATGTTGGAGGCATCTATGGCGGATCCATTTCTGCCATCTTGCTGAACATCCCGGGCACAGCCTCGGCGGCGGCAACGGCCATAGAGGGCAACCTGTTTGCCAAGCGGGGCAAGGCGGCTCTGGCCATCAAGGTGACCAGATCGGCTTCCATAATCGGTACCTTGGTAGGAGTCCTTGCTTTGGCGCTGATAGCGCCGCAGTTATCCAGGATAGCCCTGCAGTTCAGCGCAGTGGAGTATTTCCTGCTGGCGGTGTTCGGAGTGCTTATGTGTGGAAGCATTGTCACCAGTGACCTGACCATCAAGGGCTGGATAGGCGGCCTATTGGGCTTGTGCGTAGCCTTCATTGGTTATGATGTAATCTCCGGGGCTCCGCGTTTCGACTTCGGCAACATAAACCTGTCAGGCGGCATATCCCTGATTCCGGCCATGATAGGCTTCTATGCCATTCCGGAAGTGATCAAGGCTTTGGCCAGGGATGGGGCTGATGCCCCCGCCATGGACATGGAGGGTTCCGTCACGGAGAGTCCCGAAGCACTGGCCTCCAAGTCTGTGGCTGGCGGGAAGGATCCTGGTTCATTTGCAATAGCCCTCAAGAACATACCGGTCATCATACGCTCAGCCCTGATAGGCGTAGGCATAGGCGCCTTGCCTGGAGTCGGCGAGGATGTGGCCGCCTGGATAGCCTACGACAACGCCAGGAAGACCAGCAAGCGCAAGGACGAGTGGGGCACCGGCGAGTGCTACGAGGCCATCATTGCACCCGAAGTGGCCAACAACGCTGCCATAGGCGGAGCCACCATACCCTTGCTTACCCTCGCGGTGCCTGGAAGCCCTCCGGCAGCTGTATTGCTTGGTGCCTTCATGATACACAACATCAGGCCGGGTCCCATGATCATGGTGGACAGTCCGCGCTTCATCTTCTACATAGCCGCCCTGATCCTGGTGGCGGTTGTGGCCCTCTGGGTCGTGGGCATACTGCTGGCAAGGCCGATGAGCAGCATACTGAAGATTCCTTCGGTCTTCCTCATGCCCATAATCGCGGTGCTGTCCATAGTCGGTGCCTATGCCCTGAACCTCAAGCGCTTCGACATCTTTGTGGTGGTGCTGTTCGGGGCCATTGGCTATATCCTGGACAAGATGAAATACTCTGCCGCCCCGATCGTACTCGGCATAATACTGGGTACCATGATAGACGAGAACTTCAGGCGTGCCCTGATCGTGAACAAGGGCGACCCGAGTTTCTTTGTTACCAACAGCTGGATATCCCTAGTATTCGTGGTTATCATAGCCTATGTGATAATCAAGCAGATGGTGCCCCGGCAGCTTGGTTCACGGGTGAATCTGAAGAATCTCAGAGGCTTCCTGGCTGCCCGCCGTCCAGGCGGTACTCCTCCCAGGCCTTGATCTCCAGGCCGTTTTCCTTCTGGTAAGCCAGGGCGTCGGTGAACTGCCTGGCCACCTTTATGTTCGTGAAAAGGGGGATGTCGAAGTCCACCGCCATGCG
>MIBM01000065.1:1231-2499 GCA_001830645.1 Spirochaetes bacterium RIFOXYC1_FULL_54_7 | reverse complement strand
TGTTGTTCTTTGGCACGTTGATGATCATGTCGATCTCCCGCTTCCGTATCATGGTGGCTATGTTCGGTTCCCTGGACTCCAGGGGCCAGTTGAGGGCCGTTGCCGGCACCCCATTGTGGGACAGGAAGCGTGCAGTCCCCCGGGATGCGTACAGCTCATAACCCATGCCGTGCATCTTCCGTGCCGACTCCAGGAACTCCACCTTGTCCTCCAGGGGGCCGGTGGACAGGAGGATCTTCTTGATGGGGATGCGGTAGCCAACAGACAGGAGGGCCTTGAGGAAGGCGTCGTCCAGGTCTGTTCCTATGCAGCCGACCTCACCGGTGGAGGCCATCTCTACCCCTGCCACGGGATCGGCACCGTGCAATCTGGAAAAACTGAACTGGGCGGCCTTTACGCCCACCCATTCAAGGTCAAAGGCCGAAGAAGGCGCCCTCTGGACTGGTTCGTCCAGCATGGCCCTGGTGGCCATCTCTATCAGATTTACACTGCTGACCTTGGAGCAGAAGGGGAAGCTGCGGCTGGCCCGCAGGTTGCATTCTATGACCCGGACCCGGTTGTGCTGGGCAAGAAACTGTATGTTGAAGGGTCCGGTTATGTTCAGGTTCCGCGCGATGAGAGTTGCTATCTTCTTGACCTTGCGTATGGTCTCCACATAGAGCCGCTGGGCCGGAAGGACTACTGTTGCATCGCCGGAGTGTATGCCGGCGTTCTCTATGTGTTCCGTTATGGCATGGAAGAGTATCTCGCCGCGCTTGGCCACCGCGTCGATCTCTATCTCCTTGGAGTTTTCAACGAACTTGGATATGACCACCGGATGTTCGGCCGATACATCGGTGGCCATGCCCAGGAAACGCTCCAGGCTCTCGTGGTCCCAGGCCACATTCATTGCCGCACCGGACAGGACATAGGATGGCCGGATGAGCACAGGATAGCCCACCTGGTTGGCAAAAGTCCTTGCGGCCTCCAGGTCTGTCAGTTCCTTCCAGGCTGGCTGTTCCACCCCGAGCTCGTCCAGCAGGGCAGAGAACTTGTGCCTGTCTTCGGCCATGTCTATGGACTTGGGTGTGGTGCCGAAGATGACAGCCCCTGCATCGTACAGTTTGGTGGCCAGATTGTTGGGTACCTGGCCGCCCATGGAGAGGATCAGCCCGTCCGGGCGTTCGCGTTCGTAGATGTCCAGGACCCGTTCCAGGGACAGTTCCTCGAAGTAGAGCCTGTCGCACACGTCGTAGTCGGTACTGACGGTCTCGGGATTGCAGTTGACA
>MIBM01000065.1:0-1216 GCA_001830645.1 Spirochaetes bacterium RIFOXYC1_FULL_54_7 | reverse complement strand
CCGATACGGTAGGCTCCCGATCCCAGCACCATGACACCCCGCCTGGCCGGGGCAGTATCATCGGCGGTGGCGGCGTAGGTCATGTACAGGTAGTTGGTGCGGGCCGGGTATTCAGCGGCCAGGGTGTCTATCTGCTTTACCACCGGACGTATGCGCAGGTCCTCGCGCAACAACCTGACCCGGGCCTCCGTCAGGCCCAGGAAGGTGGCAAGTCTGGCGTCCGAGAAGCCCAGGCGCTTTGCCTTCATAAGCAGGTCGCGGTCAGGCAAAACAGTTGTCGGGCTTGCGGTGGCTGGATTGGAATCTCGGGTGGATCCGGATACTCCACCGGGCCCGGAGGATCCGTTTGATCCGTACGCTCCATTGGTTACGAGCCCTGGATTCAGGGCACGCACAGCAGTCTCGCAAGCCAAAGCATTAGCCATTTTGGACAGGAACCAGCGGTCGATGCGGGTAAGCCGGTGTATCCTGTCCACGGACCAGCCTTCTGCAAGGGCCCGGTATACAGCAAAGACCCGGCGGTCCGTGGGACGGCTCAGGGCTTCCTTGAGGTTTTTGAAGCCTGTACCAAGGAACTCGTCGTCCCCGGCAAAACCCGGCGCACCGGTACCTATCATGCGCAGGGCCTTCTGCATGGCCTCCTCGAAGGTCCGTCCTATGGACATGACTTCGCCGACGGACTTCATCTCCGAACCTATGCGGCTGTCCACGTTCTTGAACTTGCCCAGGTCCCAGCGGGGAACTTTTACTACGCAATAGTCCAGAGCGGGTTCGAAGCAGCTTTTTGTCACCCTGGTTATGAGGTTTTCTATGTCTGCCAGGGACCAGCCCAGGGCCAGCTTTGCGGCTACAAAGGCTAGTGGATAGCCAGTGGCCTTGCTGGCCAGGGCAGAACTCCGGGACAGCCGGGCGTTGACCTCTATGATGCGGTAGTCCTCGGAGTATGGGTCCAGGGCGTACTGGATGTTGCATTCCCCCACTATGCCCAGGTGGCGTATCACATCCAGGGCAACCCTGCGGAGCTTGTGGTATTCACCGTCGCTCAGGGTCTGGGAGGGGGCCACGACGATGCTCTCCCCGGTATGGATGCCCAGGGGATCGAAGTTCTCCATGTTGCACACCGTTATGCAGTTGTCGAAACGGTCACGGACAACTTCATATTCGATTTCCTTCCAGCCACCAAGCCACTCCTCCACCAGCACCTGGGGCGAATGGG
>MIBM01000064.1:2020-2688 GCA_001830645.1 Spirochaetes bacterium RIFOXYC1_FULL_54_7 | reverse complement strand
TGGTCATTACCATCCTGTACGGTGAACGCTTCTCCCTGCTGTATATGACCCTCCTGGTTACCGGTTTCCTCATCGTGACCGGTTTCGATGCTCCGTCAGCCTTCCATGCCTTTGTGTCCGGTGTTGCCGCCGTGCTTCTGGTCAGAAGAACCGAAAAGAGGATAGACCTGATACGCGCAGGAGCCCAGCTTGGCTTGGTCCAGTTCGCCGCGGTCTTTGCCGTCCACATCTTCGTGGGCAAGGATTTTATCACATCCCTTGGCGGTGGAGCCTGGAGCGCTGTCAACGGCTTCATGTGTGGAGTCCTGACCCTGGGGTTCCTGCCAGTACTGGAGCAGGCCCTGAATGCGCCTACGGTGTTTCGTCTGCAGGAGCTTTCGGACCTCAATGCCCCAGCCCTCAAGCGCCTGCTTTCCGTGGCACCTGGCACCTACAGCCATTCTGTCACTGTAGCCCATCTGGCAGAATCGGCCTGCCGTGAAATCGGAGCCGATGCCTTGCTTGCCCGGGTAGGTGCCTACTACCACGATATAGGCAAGATCGAGCAGCCCGAGTATTTCATAGAGAATCAGTCCGGCTACAACAAACATGACGACATAAATCCCCGTCTGTCAGCCACGGTGCTGCGTGGACATGTGAAGTTCGGCATGGAACGGGCTGCGTCACTT
>MIBM01000064.1:0-1906 GCA_001830645.1 Spirochaetes bacterium RIFOXYC1_FULL_54_7 | reverse complement strand
TGTTATCCCGGCCCTTTGCCATCCACCAAAGAAGCCGCGGTTGTCATGCTGGCGGATTCCGTCGAAGCAGCTTCCCGTGCCCTCAAGAAGCCTACCATCACCAGGCTTGAGCAATTTGTCCGCGAACTGGTGATGGACAAGTTCGGTCATGATCAATTGTCTGCTTCGGATTTGTCCTTCCACGACCTGGATACCATCATGAACACTTTTGTACGCATTCTTGCAGGTCATTTCCATTCAAGGATCGAGTATCCCAAGACCAGGGAAGGCGCACGATGAACCAGGTTTCTCTGGATTTCCAGGGCATAAGCGAGCCTGCATGGCTTGAGCGGGCAGAAGGTTTCATCCTGAAAGTCCTTGACAGGCTCGGGCATGACCACTGGGATCTTTCCATCGTTTTTTGTGACGATCCGTTCATCAGTACCCTCAATCAGGAATACCGCCACAAGGAAGGCCCAACCGATGTGTTGTCCTTCGACCAGGGTGAGTGGTATGAGGGAGAAAATGACCGTCGCTATCTGGCCGGGGATGTGGTACTATCACTTGATACCCTGGCCCGGAATGCTCTTGACTTCGGGGTCTCCCATGATGAAGAACTACGGCGCCTCCTTGTACACGGGATACTTCATCTGTCAGGAGCAGACCATGGGACCAACGAAGATGTCGAGCCGATGCTGATTGAACAGGAATCCATACTGGTATCCCTTGTGGAGGAAAGAATATTTTGAAACCTAGCGGATTGTTCTCCATACTATTCGGGAAAAAAGTACAGAACGGCCAGGATGCAGATTCGGATGAGGTCACTACAGAACGACAGGACATGATCCGCGGCATCGAGGAGCTGTCGGAGACAACGGTAAAAGAGGTGATGGTGCCACGTATCGATACGGTATTCATTCCGATCGATGCAGACCGGGAGGAACTCCTGGCAACCGTCACTGGGTGCGGTCACTCCAGGATACCCGTATACCGGGAGACCATAGATGATGTCGTAGGAGTCCTTTACGTGAAGGATCTGCTCCATGCGATAGTCAAGAAAGGCGATGTCGATCTGGCATCCCTGGTACGTAAACCCTTCTTCGTACCGGATTCAAAACGAATAGATTCCCTGCTCCGCGAATTCAAACGCAGACATGTCCATATCGCCATAGCCATTGACGAGTACGGCGGGGTGTCCGGCATCGTGTGCATGGAAGACATCATCGAGGAGATCGTCGGTGACATACAGGACGAGTTTGACAACGAGCGGGAGGACGTGGTCGGCATCGGCGATTCATCCTGGCTGGTGGACGCCCGCATCAACATCGAAGACCTGAACGAGGAAATATTCCTGGATATTCCCGATGACGAGTTTGATACCCTGGGCGGTTTTGTCTTTGATCTTTTCGGGAAGATACCTTCACGTTACGAGAAGGTTGTCTGGCGGGAATGGGATTTCGTGATACAGGAGATGGATGGCCACCGCATAGGCACGGTCAAGATACTCAGGCGGCCGGAGGCTCCCGGCGAACAGTGAAACCGGGAAAAGCGGGAAGAGTTGGAAAAGTTGGAAAAGTTGGAAATGCAGCTTTTGTCTGCATCCTGTTTCTATCTGTTCTTGTTGTTCCCGGAGCCCAGACCACACGCAGCCCCTTCGATCCAGTAGCAGCATACCGCTCCGGTATGGAACTGCTGGCCCGGGGTGAGACCTACCGGGCTGTGGATGCCTTCATGGCCGCTGTAGCGGCGAATCCTTCGTATGCAGCTGCCTGGGCTGGCCTTGCCGAAAGCCACTACGAACTCGGCGAGTTTGACAGGGCCATCGTGTACGTCAAGGAGGCTGCCAGATTCGGCCCCCAGACCCCGGCTCTCCTGAATCTCCACGCCTTCAGCCTGGTAGGGGTCGGCAGGATAGACGAGTCAAGGG
>MIBM01000063.1:13733-20325 GCA_001830645.1 Spirochaetes bacterium RIFOXYC1_FULL_54_7 | reverse complement strand
ATGTCGCCTCCATGCTCAGCTTCCAGGGAGGCATACGAGTACCGTCCTATACAGCATCCAAGAGTGGTGTAAAGGGCATGACCATGCTGATGGCCAACGAGTGGGCCAAACATGGCATCAATACCAACGCGATAGCTCCTGGTTACATGGCTACCGATAATACCGCCCAGTTGCGGGCCGATCCCCAGCGCAGTGCTGCGATCCTGGAACGCATTCCCGCTGGCCGCTGGGGTGAGCCCAGTGATCTTGGCGGAGTTGTGGTGTTCCTCTCTTCAAATGCCGCAGACTATATAAATGGCTATACTGTAGCAGTTGACGGTGGCTGGCTGGGAAGGTAAAAGGCTGGCTCACACCTGCAGGAGGAAACCCAGGATTGGCAGGATCAGCAGTATGGCTGTATTGGAAACCATCAATATCGAACCTGCAAAGTCCTGGTCAAGCCGATAGAGCACAGGGGGCACAATAAGGGTCTTGCCGGCTGTCAGCAAAAGAGCAGCCGTGATGTGTCCCTTGCCGATCCTGAAACGCAGTCGCCTGCCAATGGCAAACAGCATCAGGAAGGTGCTCATAGGTACCAGCACTAGATTGAGTCCGGTATAGAAGGAGGGACCTTGGACTCCCGAGAAATTGAGTATCAGCCCAAGGGTAATGGCCAGGGTAGACAGTCTTCTGCAGGACCAGACGGAGTTGCTCGCTTTGTTCTTTTGACAATGGAACAAGGCCACGTGCAATGCAGATGTTGAATACATAGCCTGAAAAAAGCGATGCAACTATGATTGATAATGAAAGTACGAAACTTTGCATCTGGGAATTTTCCGGGCTTACTTGATGTACGAACAGCAGTAGTCAGCAAGCTCAGGTACCCTGAGCTTGAAGGACGAATTGGCCGGTATGGTGAAGCTGTCTCCGGCCTTGCAGGTTTTCCATGAAGTTTCGCCTTTGAGCTGGACATCCATGGATCCTCCGAGCAGTTCCATCACTTCCTTGTCGGCAGTGGAGAACTCGTAGTCTCCGCTCTGCATGAAACCAAGGGTCTTCTTTTCGCCGTCCATGAACAGGATTGTCCGGCTGACCACCTTGCCATCGAAATACACATTGGCCTTCTTTACCACGCTCACCTTGTCGAATTGATCCATGATGTTCTCCTTCTTGATAGGGGCTCTTGCCACAGACTGGATTCTAGCTCATGGTTGTCATGATGATCCAGCAAAATCAGTCTGGAGCATGGTTGTTACCTGTGTATGGAGGATCGTTTATGCCAATGGGAAAAGGGTGCCGCTATGGCAGCCACCGGGTTCTGGATTCCAGGAAGATACTGCCCCAGCCAGCTCTGAAGCTGGATAATACCATGGTCATCTATGACAACGAGGTGCTTATAGATGTCAGCACCCTGAACATAGATTCCGCAAGTTATACCCAGATACGTGGAGCCTGCAATGGCGATGCTGCTAAGATGGAGGAGATGATCCTGTCCATTGTGGCGGAGCGGGGCAAGATGCAGAACCCGGTTACAGGTTCCGGGGGCATGCTCATAGGCACGGTCCGCGAGATCGGGCCGGACTTCCCTGACAAAAAATTGCAAAAAGGTGACA
This sequence comes from Spirochaetes bacterium RIFOXYC1_FULL_54_7, assembly GCA_001830645.1. Taxonomy (GTDB): domain Bacteria; phylum Spirochaetota; class Spirochaetia; order Treponematales; family UBA12059; genus MIBM01. Next base: position 18,733 of record MIBM01000063.1, on the reverse strand, counting down.
GGATTGCCACCTTGGTTTCCCTTTCACTTACGCCCCTCAAAATAAGCAAGATATTGAAGCTTGATCCTGATCATGACCAGGTGCACGTAGATGCCCAAGCCATACTCTTTGAAAGCGGCATCTTTTCCAGGGTGCCAACGGATCTGCCTGAAAACCTGGCCTTGGCGGTGCTTGATGTAGCCGGTGCCCCTGCTCAGGTGGACCGCCTGGTGCGGGAAGGTGATACGGTATGCATCATAGGCGGAGGCGGTAAATCCGGCATCCTGTGCTGCTACCAGGCCATGAAGAATGCCGGTCCGTATGGCAAGGTGATCGTGGTTGAGTACTCAAAGACCAATGCCCAGCGTATCGTCGACATGGGGCTTGCCACCCATGTGATTGTGGCGGATGCAACGGATGCCATCGATGTATATCATAAAGTAATAGCCATAACCGGAGAACGCGGCTGTGATGTGACCATCAACAATGTGAATGTACCCAATACCGAGATGACTTCCATACTGATAACCAAAGGGCAGGGGCTCATCTACTTCTTCTCCATGGCCACATCCTTCACCAAGGCTGCCCTGGGAGCCGAAGGGGTGGGCAAGGATATCGAGCTCATCGTGGGCAATGGCTATGCCAAGGGTCATTCCGATCTGGCATTGAATATCCTGCGGGAATCAGGTGATATACGAGCGCTCTTCGAGAAGCTATACGTGTAGTGGTGCGTCTGGAAATCTATGCAATTTTGCGTGAAACCCTGAATAGCCGTCAACCGCTCGTGCCTAGATCTGCAGGAGCAAGGACAGAACCGGTACCACCACCAGGAGTGAAGCGTTGGAAATCAGCCAAAGGGAGCCGGCCAGATCCTGATCCAGTTTGTATAAGGTAGGAGGAACCAGGCTCACAAAGGCTACAGGCATGGAAGACAGTATGAGTACCAATTTGAGACCAAGCCCATCGGGGGTCTGTCCCAGCCCCAGAGCCAGTGCTATGGCGGATACAACAAGAGGTACAATCACGGATTTACCCAGTACAATGAGCAAGCCCGCCCTGAGGTCCGCTCTGGTTACGGCAAAGCGCAGTCGCATACCTATCGAGAACAGCAGAAGTGTAGTGCCCGTGGGAACCAGGATTTTGTTCAGCCCCGTATAAAAAACCGGTCGGCTGATTTGCATGAAGTTCATGACGAGCCCAAGACTGACAGCTGACAGGGCAACGAGCAGGAAGGGGTCCCGCAGGACCTTCAACAATCCGGCGATAAAAGATGTTTGTTCCTTGCCACAATGAGTGTGCTGTGCACGCTCGCCGTACGCTCGTGCAATCGGAAAGAGGAAGGAGTAGTTCCAGAGTTCCTCCAGCAGTTTGTAGAAGGGAACCAAGGCAAAACCAGGTTCTCCAAGCAGGATGAATACCACCAAGGCTCCGATGGCCCCAAGATTGGTGGAAGAAGCGCTGGTGGCAAAAACCCCTGCCCGCAATGGAGGCAAGTGCAGCAATCTGGATACAGTCAGTCCATAGACCAGACCTGTTGCCAGGGCGCTGATGCCAACAACGGGCAACAGGAAATAGAGGGGTTCCGATAGATCGGCGATCCAGATGGCCCCAAGAAAGGCGACAGGGTAGATGCCAAGCAGGGCGGTTTTCTGCATGGTCAACCGCAGGTTGGTGGTCTGCTCTGCGGATAGTTTGATCATACCGTGTACAATGAAGGCGTTGAAAGCGTAGCCCGAGAGAAGCGAGATAATTATGATCGAAAATGAAACTATGAAGCTCTGCATCTGGTATGGTGTCCGCTATTCGCTGAATGATGATAAAGCAAGACCAGTTTACCCCATGGAGTGATTGATGATCCAGCGGTTCGATCTGCTGGATCTACCTAGGTCCAATCCAGGCTGTGATCCAGCCCAGGGCACCTATACCTGCAGCTCCGAAGGCTAGGTTCCGCCAGTGTCTGCTGGAGGCGGAGGCACGCTCAGTTTGGCCGGTAGCCTCGGAAGCCTTCCTGTCCGACTCGGCAGCCCTGCGGCGGGCGTCTGCCAGAAGCAACTCAGTTGCCTGGCGTTCCTCCAGCCGGGACGTCTCTGAGGCCTGCAATTGCTCCGTCGATAGCATCAACGAGGACCGTAATCCGTCGGCTTCGGTCTGTAAGGCCTCCAGCAAGGCGTACAGCATCTGCGAGTCCTCCGACCACTGCGTCAGCTCTAGCTTGAGACTGGTCCAGGCTGAGTCGAAGCTGGCCCATGGATCTGTCTGAGGCGTCCCTGAACCCATTGTACTCAAGCCTTGCTGCAGCAAGGGCGAGTCCGGAGCGTTTATGCTCATTCCCTCGGCCCAGGACATAGCCAGTGGCAAACACGATAACAGACAGGCCAAACCCCAACACGAGAAGCAGCGCTGTTTTCCGCACATCTTGCCCCCTGGCTCCATCCCCTGACGTTATGAACATCATCGGAAGAAAGGCCTGTACTGGCTGTGTAGACAATAATCTACGTACGGCGCATTCAGGATTTGGACGGAGCGCCAAGATAGTCCACCGCCGCCTGGGACAGCACCAGCATGGCTGTCTCAAGATTCCTGTCTTCCCACTGGAAACCAGGGCTGTGGTGTACCACTTCCTTTCCTTCCGGAGCAATACCGACAAAGAAGAAGCAGGATGGTATCTGCTGGGAGAAGTACGAGAAGTCTTCAGCGCCCATGGATGGTTCTTTGGGTTCTACTACCAGGCTTGGGTCAAGCACCTTTCGGGCTGCTTGCTTAACCAGTTCTGCCAATTCATAGTCATTGACCACCGCAGGCAGGGCAAAGTCTTCGGCTATTGCAAACTCGTACCGGGCTCCCTGGGATTCGGTGATGCCTTTCAGGGTAGCTTCCATCTCGGTGATGATCCAGTTGCGCAGGTCTGCATCGAAGCTGCGTATGGTTCCAGAAACGGTGACCCTGTCCGGAATGGTGTTGTATTCGCTTGGCGCATTCAGGGAACAGTAGGAGATGACAGCCGGATTGAAGGGGCTCTTCTTCCTGCTGATGATGGTCTGCATGGCATTGATGGCCTGTACGGTGAGCAGCACCGGGTCGATGCACAGCTGGGGCATGGCCGCGTGTCCACCCTTGCCGATTACCGTGAAGGTGAACTTGTCAGGCGCGGCCATGAAGGGGCCGCCTTTTATCTGTACCTGTCCCTCGGGAACACTGCCCCACAGATGCAGGCCAAAGGCGGCATCAACCTTCGGGTTCTCAAGCACTCCCAGCTGTATCATGGCCTTGGCCCCGCTGTCATACTCCTCGTCGGGCTGGAAAACGAATTTGACCGTACCGTGCAACTGTTCCCGTAGCTGGCTCAGGACCATGGCCACCCCCAGGAGGTTGGCCGTGTGGCCGTCATGCGCGCAGGCATGCATCTGCCCGGGCACAACAGATTCATAGTCAAGGCCGGTATTTTCCTGGATGGGCAAGCCGTCCATGTCAGCCCGGAGCATAAGGGTTTTGCCAGGATGGGCGCCTTTGAGGATGCCTACAACACCAGTGGCTTCCACCTTCTCGGTGACCTCGATGCCCAGCTTGCGCAATTCGTCCGCCACGATTTTGGCAGTGCCAAACTCCTGGTGGCCAAGCTCGGGATGCATATGGAAGTGGCGGCGAAGCTCGATGACCCTGGGAAGGTAAAGATCACATAAAGATTTCACTTGAACCGGCAGTGGTATTGCTCGTTCTGAAGCCGGCTGGGATATGGGAGATCCATTGGATTGACGGGACTGATCTGGCCGCATGGGTAAGCTCCTGTATTCATCAAATGGCTGCAGAGGTGCCGAAGTCGAGCCTTTCAGCTTTGACCCTCAGTTCCTGTGCGCTAAGGATGTCCTGGGTTGCAAGGCCGGTGGCATCGAATATGGTTGTTTCAGTGGCGGACAGGCGGCCGTGCTTCTTGCCGGTTATCACCTGGCTGATCTCGCAGACTGTATCCTGTTTCCTGATGACCCGTATGATGCTCATGCTTCTTTGACCCCTGGCTTGTCATTGAGCAAGCTGGCCATCATGGCCTGGTCAAGGTTGCCCCCGGTAATGACCACCGCCACATTGAGCCCCGCGAAGTACGAGGGGTTTTCCATGAGCGCAGCCACCCCGACGGCTCCGGATGGCTCGGCTACGGTTTTTTCTTCGGTGAGCAGCCAGGCAGTGGCTGCCCGTATGGTCTTTTCCTGGACCACCAGGATGTCATCTATGCACTGGCCGGCCATCCTGAAGGGGATGTCGGTTACCCCGCCTATCAGGGCGTCACAGATGCTGTCATCCGAAGGGAACTCTTCGTACATGGTATTGTCCGCCAGTGACCTGACCATGGCAGGGCAAGCTGCGGTCTGCACGCCGACTATGCGGATGTTTGGCTTGAGGTGCTTGGCAGCCAGACTGACCCCGGTTATCAGGCCGCCGCCGCCTATGGGCACCAGTATCAGGTCTATGTCGGGATTCTGCTCCATTATCTCCAGGCCTACCGTTCCCTGACCGGCAATGAGCTGGACATCCGAGCAGGAGTCTATGTAGCTCATGTTGTATTTCTGCAGCTCCGCCATGGCCAAGCGGTGGGCCTCGTCGTAGTTTCTGCCTACCTGCACCACCTCCGCCCCGTAGTAGCGGATCTTGTCAACCTTGGCCTTTGGGGCTGTCTCGGGGACAAAGACCTTGGCCTTTTTGATGCCCAGTAGCCAGGCCGCATAGCTGACCCCGGCTCCGTGGTTGCCAGAAGAGACGGCAACCACACCTCTGTCCCTCTCTTCAGCATTCAGGGACGACAGTTTGCTCAGGGCTCCCCGGACCTTGAAGGCCTTCTGCTTCTGCTGGTTTTCCAACTTCAGATAGACCTGGGTGTTCCTGTACTCAAACCCATGGAGTAATCAAGGGCGGTCAGGGAGAGGTATTTTCCTATCCGCTGCCGGGCGGCAAGGATATCGTTGAAGGTGGTCATGGGGCCTCCGGAGGGTTTCATTTAGTATAGGGGACTATAGCCAGAATGTAGGCGG
>MIBM01000063.1:8797-13591 GCA_001830645.1 Spirochaetes bacterium RIFOXYC1_FULL_54_7 | reverse complement strand
TCTGTAAAGGCTTTTGACCAGGAGACAGCCTTGCTTGCCAGTGCCGGCCAGCCGGCGGTGATTCTGAAGACCCGAGATGGTGGGTCAAGCTGGAAGGAAGTCTTTGTAGATAGTACCGGTACTGCGTTCCTGGACTCCCTGGCCTTCTGGAACAGGGATGAGGGTATGGCCCTTGGCGATCCTGATGGAACCGACTGTTACCTGCTGCAGACCATGGATGGGGGTGAGCACTGGGAACGTGTTCCTCCTTCGTCACTTCCGGCCATGATCAATGGTGAAGCCTTCTTCGCAGCCAGCGGCACCTGTATGACCACTTTTAGCAGGAACGGTCTGTGCTTTTGCAGCGGCGGGTCCGTTTCACGGGTCTTCTGGAGCCAGGACAGGGGCAGCACCTGGGCTGTCACTGACCTACCTTTATTGAGTGGAGCATCATCCCAGGGAGGTTTTTCCATAGCCGTCCATGATGGCATACAGGCCTGCGTGGTTGGCGGCGACTATGCCCAGGATCAGGTCAACCGCAAGACAGTGGTATACACCCATGATGGAGGCAAGACTTGGCTGATGGCTGGGGGCTTCCCGCCAGGCGGTTACAATTCCTGTGTTGCTTATGTACCGGGCACCGATGGGCAGGTGCTTCTTGCCACCGGAACCCGGGGAACCCATATATCCGAAGATGGTGGAGCAACCTGGCGGCAATGGGATGGGGAACCCTTCCATGTGCTTGGTTTTGATGGCAAAGGCCACTGGGGTTGGGCCGCAGGAGCAGATGGCAGGGTGTCAAGGATAGAGGCGGTCTGATCTGGATCCAGCCGGGTGGGCCGGGTAGGCCGGGCCGCGATGCTCCGTACGGAGGCGCGCGACCCGGTAGTGATCCTATTTTTCTATGTAGGCGTCTTTGAAGTACAGGTTGGCAAGGGCTGTAAAGGTCCAGTCCTTTACGTATGGAGCGATCATGATGGAAAGGCTTCTGCTGTACAGCGAGATGACCGGCAGGTCACGGACAAAGATGTCCTCGGCCTGGTGCATCAGCACGACAGCCTTGGCCGGATCGGTCTCGTTGATGGCCTTGGCTATCAACGCATCGTATTCGGGATTCTTGTAGCCTACATGGTTGTTGGTACTGGTGGAGGTGAACAACTGCAGGAAGGTCATGGGGTGGAGGTAGTCACCGCCCCAGCCCATGGCGCCCACATCGTAGTCCATCTTCTGTATCCTGGCGTAGTAGATGGCCCAGTCTTCAACAGCGATTTTGACCTTGATGTTCAGGTTCTTTTCCCACATCTGCTGCATGGCTTCCACCATTTTCTTGACGGTGGCATTGGTGTAGTAGCTCAGCTCGAGCTCAGGGAAGCCTGCACCGTTGGGGAAGCCGGCCTCGGCCAGGAGTTTCCTGGCCTGCTCGACATCGGCCTTGGCACTGAAGCCATATTTCTTGTGGGCTTCGGTGAAGTCGACACCGTTGAAGACATAACCCGGAGAAACCAGGGCCATGGTGGGGGTGCTTGGCGCCTGCAGCACGTTGTTGATCAGTTCGTCACGATCCAGGGCCAGGGCCAGGGCCCTGCGTACTTTTGGATCGCTGTACGGAGCCTTGGTGTTGTTCACGTCATAGAAGGTGGTGCCAAAGCTGGGCAGGATGTGCAAAGCATCGCTGCTGGTGCGTAGGCGGGGGATATCCGATGCTGGAACTTCCCTGAAGCCGTCGATCTCGCCCTTCTCGAAGGCGCTCAGGGCAGTGGCTGGCTCGAGTATGAACCTGAAATTGATCTCCGAGATCCGTACGTTGGCGGCATTCCAGTAGTGTTCGTTCTTCTGGAGGATCAGGCCTTCACCCATCTTGATCGATGCGACTTTGAAGGGGCCGTTGCTGACAAAGGTAGCCGGATCCATGGTCCAGCGCTCGGGGCTTGACTGCACCGCTTCCTGGTTTACCGGTGAATATACCCACATGGCCAGGATGCCGAGGTAATACGGTGCAGGCTCCTTGAGCGTGATCTGGAGGCTGTAGTCATTTATGACCTTGATGCCCACAGCTTCCTTTGCACCCTTGCCGGCATAGTATTCTTCGGCACCGACAACATAGACGGTCAGCATGTCGGCAAAGCGGGCGCCGGTGGCCGGATCAAGCACCCTCAACAGGGAGTACTGGTAATCCTTGGCGGTCAGGGGCTTGCCGTTGGACCATTTGAGGTTCTTCCTGAGGGAAAAGGTATAGACCTTGCCGTCCGGGGAGATGGTCCAGCTTTCGGCATTGCCTGGAACTATTTCACCTGCCGCGTTGTAGGTGACCAGACCCTCGAAGAGCTGGGTCATGAAGGGTGAGGCGAACGAGTTGTTGGTTATGCCCGGGTCGTAACCATCGGGTTCGCTTTGCAGGGCAAAGGTGAGTTTGCCTTCAGCGGCGACTGCTTCCGGTTTGCCCGCGGCAAAGACCGGAGCAGCCACCAGGGCAAGCACCAGTACGGTGACAAGCACGGGATAAAAAACTTTCATAGATTCCTCCTTGGATCGGTTAACCAGGTCAGTACAGGTGGCAGGCCACTTCGTGGCCGTTTTCCACCTCTTTCAGGTACGGAGTCGTTTCCCTGCATACTGCCATGGCCTGCCTGCACCGGGTATGGAAGGCACAGCCAGGGGGCGGGGAAACCGGACTCGGAATATCTCCCTCTATCGAGACCTCCTTTCGTACATCACCCTTTACGGGCCGGGGAGACGGTATCGAATCGAGCAGTCCCTTGGTGTAGGGATGCAGGGGTTTCAGGTATATTTCCTTGCTTCCGCATTTCTCGACTATGCGGCCGAGGTACATGACACCTATCAGATGCGAGACATAGCGGACCATGGCCAGGTCATGGGCAATGAACAGGAATGAAATGTTCTTTTCTTTCTGGATGGACTTGAGGAGGTTCACAACCTGGGCCTGGATGGACACATCCAGGGCTGAAATCGGTTCATCGCAGATCAATATTTCGGGATTCATGATCAAGGCCCTGGCTATGCCAATCCGCTGGCGCTGGCCTCCGGAGAACTCGTGGGGGTAGCGGTTCATGTGTTGCCTGCCCAGCCCTACCTGCCCGAGCATGGATGCAACCGCCTCGGTGATTTCTGCCTGGTTGGCAAAGAGTCGATGTACCATCAGGGGTTCGGCCACGATATCCCTGACCTTCATCCGGGCATTGAGGGAAGAGTAAGGATCCTGGAAGATCATCTGGATTTTCCTGCGTATTGGTTTGAGTTCTTTTTCTGACAGTCTGGAGATGTCCTGGCCATCCAGAAGAACCGAGCCGGAAGTAGGTTCGTATATCCGCATGACCGTGCGGGCTACGGTGGATTTTCCGCAACCTGATTCCCCAACCAAGCCAAAGGTCTGTCCTTGGGGGATGGCAAAACTTACTCCCTCCACGGCGTGTACGACCTTGCGCCCCACACCGTGTACAGGAAAATGCTTGACCAGGTTCTGTACCTCAAGCATGGTTGTCGCTCCTGTCTTTGAAGATATTGCCTTCTGCCGGAGCCTCCTCTGCCCACAGCCAGCATCGTGAACGGTGGGTCGCGGACAGAGCATGGAAGGGTGGAACCTTCCGGGCACAGATGGTGCGCCCATGGGTACAGCGGGCAGCAAAGGGGCAGCCTGGAGGTGGAACCAGCATGTCCGGAGGCGAGCCTGGTATGGGTTCGAGCAAGGTATCCTGATCCTGGTCTATCACCGGAATGGACCTGAGCAGGCCAAGAGTGTAGGGGTGGGCCGGGGAATCGAACAATTCGTGTATGCCCGCTTCCTCCATTATCATGCCGCCGTACATTACGAGCACCCGTTGGCACATGCTGGCAATGACCGACAGATCATGACTGATGAAGATGATTGAACTGTCTGTTTCCTGTTTCAGATCCCGCAGGAGCTTTAGTATCTGGTCCTGTATGGTTACATCCAGGGCGGTGGTTGGTTCATCCGCTATGACCAGGGCTGGGTTGCATGACAGGGCCATGGCTATCATTACCCTCTGCCGCATGCCACCAGAGAACTCATGGGGGTATGAATTGAAGTGCCGGGCAGCCTCGGGTATCCGTACCAGTTCAAGCATCCTGATGGCCCTCTGGCGGATCTGGGCACTGGGCAGGTCCGTGTGGATACGCAGGGCTTCGGCTACCTGCTTGCCAATGGTCATCAGAGGATTCAGGGAAGACAAGGGATCCTGGAAGATCATGGCGATGTCGTTGCCCCTGACCTTCCGGAGTTCGCCGTTCTGCATGCGTACCAGGTCTTTGCCGTTGAATAGTGCTTCACCGCTGGTAACCCGGCCAGAAGATGCAAGCAGGCCCAGTATTGACAAGAAAGTTACACTTTTGCCTGACCCTGATTCTCCCACGATGCCAAGAACCTCGCCCTTTTGCAGGGAAAATGAAATGTCCCGGACCGCTTTGACTTCGCCTCCCTGGGTGAAAAAGCTGGTAGACAGGTTGTTTACTTCAAGCAGTGTGGCCATTGTCTTCGTATCCTACTTTCTCAGCTTGGGATCAAGGGCATCACGCAGACCATCCCCGATGAAGTTGAAGGAGAACATGGTCAGGCAGATGGCAAAGGCGGGGGCGAACAGTTGGTGCGGCGTACTCTTCATGGTTTCCAGTGCGTCGTTGCACATGGTTCCCCAGCTGGCCATGGGTGCGGAGACACCCAGGCCGATGAAACTCATGAAGGCTTCCACGAAGATGGCTGTGGGTATGAGCATGGTTGCGGTGACGATGATGGGCCCCAGGCAATTTGGGATGAGGTGTCTGGCCACGATGCCGAAGGGC
>MIBM01000063.1:4082-8778 GCA_001830645.1 Spirochaetes bacterium RIFOXYC1_FULL_54_7 | reverse complement strand
CTGCCAGGACGAACTCCTGTTCTTTCAGGGCCAGAATCTGGCCGCGTACCACCCTGGCCATGCTTACCCAGTACACCGAACTGAGGGCAATGATGATGCTGATGAAACCGGAGTCAAGGATTACCATGATGAGGATCACATAGAGGGTCAGAGGTATGGTGCTGATGATATCCACAATGCGCATCATCACGTTGTCCACGTTGCCGCCGATGTAACCTGAAATGCCGCCGTACAGGATGCCTATGATGAAGTTGATGAAGGCGGCTATGAAGGCTACGGTCAGGGATATCCGGGCTCCGTACATGAGCCTGGTAAGCAGGTCCCTGCCCAGCGAATCGGTACCGAGCAGGTATGAAGCATTCCGGATTTTTCTGGTATCGAAGACCGAGCCGGCAGCGTCAACCAGCCGCAGTCCTGCTTTCCTGTCGGAATAATCTATGGAGATGATCGAACCGCCATGGTCGAACTGCATGCGCTTGCGGGCAAGATCTTCTGTGACGAAGGGAATGGCACTGATGAGTCTGCCATCTGCGGAGACTTCTATCAGCTTGACGTTCTGGGTTATGTAGGCGTACTTCGGAACTTCCGCTGTGCCGGTCTGCCATACCTTGATACGGGGCGGGATGTTTACAAAGGACAGGTTCTGTTCGAAGTAGGTGTGGCCGGAAACCAGAGGGCCAAGCAGGGCGAACAGAACAAGGAATATCACAATGCCGAAACCTGCCACCGCACTGGTGCGCTTTCTGAAGCGATACCAGACATCCTGGGCAAAACTGCGCTGCTCGCCTCCGATGCTCTCCATGATATCAGTCTGGATCCGGAGCCTGTCCCAGGGCAAGGCGGAATTTTCCATGTGCGTTTCCACTTCTAGTGCAGCTTGATGCGTGGATCTATCATCATATAGAAGATGTCCACAATGAAGACCATGGCCACGAGGATGGTGGCGTAGAATATCGTGATGCCCATGATGGCCGTATAATCCCTGTTGGCTATGCTTGTGACGAAATGCACCCCCATCCCCGGAAGGGCAAATATTTTTTCTATCACAAACGACCCGGTCAGCAAGGATGCAGCGGTTGGCCCCAGTATGGTTACCACCGGGATAAGGGCATTGCGCAGGGCATGCTTGAGCAGGATACCGCTTTCGGAAAGCCCCTTGGCCCGGGCTGTGCGTATGAAGTCCTGATTCATGACTTCCAGCAGGCTGCTGCGCATGAGGCGGGTGATGAAGGCCAGGGAATAGCCGCTGAGGGCAATCACCGGCAGAACATAGCCCTTTACACTGCTTACACCGAATACAGGGAACCAGCCCAGACGGAAGGAAAAGACATACATGAGGGCCGTGGCTATCACGAAGGAAGGTATGGTAATGCCGATGGTTGCCAGGAACATGATGAATATATCCTGCCATCTGCCATTATTTATTGCCGAAATACTCCCAAGAGGAAGAGCCAGGAACAGCGTGAACACTATGGACATGAGCCCAAGGCGGCTTGATAGCGGAAAGCCCTCGGTGATGAATTCGTTTACACTTCTGCCTTCATGCTTGAAGGAAGGACCCAGGTCAAAGACGAGCAGCCCTTTTACATAATCGAAAAACTGTACATGGAGGGGGGCGTCAAGATTGTATTTTTTGACCAAGGCCTTCTCTACCGATTCAGGAAGTTTGCGTTCTGCAGTAAAGGGGCCACCTGGTATGGAATGCATAAGCATGAAGGTGAGCAGCACGACCGCAAAGAGGGTCGTGAACATGGTTGCTATACGCTTGGAGATATACCAGATCATTTGAACTCCGTTACTTTAGAATTGCTCATAATGTAGTTGCAGGGTGTGTAGATGTCAACTCGAGCTGGAATCCTGGGTAGACTATGTTGCCCCCTTATGGCTCTCATGATACCATACGACGTAACAGCATCAAAAAATGTATGGGAGCCTTAGCATGAGTCTGGTTAAATCAAAACAACGTGTCGCCGACCATGGAGAGGTATTTACTCCTCCGTGGATGGTCGAGGCCATGCTGGACCTGGTAAAGAGCGAGACCGAGCGCTTTGATTCGCGTTTTCTGGAGCCAGCCTGCGGCAGCGGCAACTTCCTTGTACAGATCCTGCAGCGAAAGCTTGCTGCTGTTGACCTCAAATATGGTGGTTCCGATTTTGAAAAGCGGCATTATGCCCTACTCTCATTGATGTGTGCCTATGGAATAGAGCTGTTGGCAGACAATATTGCCGAGTGTCGCGGGAATTTGCTTGAAATCTTTGCTGCCTACTTGAATTTGACAGACGCGGACGACTTCTATCGCTCTGCTGCCTACGTTTTGACCCAGAACCTGGTCCATGGCGATGCCCTGACCATGCTCACCCTGGACGGGAAAGCTATCACGTTTGCCGAGTGGGGCTACCTTGGGAAGGGGAAATTCCAGCGTCGCGACTTCCGTTTTGACTCGCTTACCCAGATGTCAGCCTTTGGCGAAGCCGATAGCCTCTTCTCTGATCTGGGAAAACACGAAATCTTCACACCGATCAAGACTTATCCGCCGATGACAGTCAAAGAGCTGGCTTCTGCTGCAGACAATGACCCAGCCAAGGCAGTTTCATGAGTGGGCAGGCCAGCCTTTCACTCCGGGGCCGCAATCCGGATGTGCTGACCTGCATTGCGAACCTGTCAAACGACGAAGTGTTCACGCCCCCGGAGTTTGCCAACCGTATGCTGGATACCCTTGCGGAAGCCTGGGCTGTTGATAACAACGGGGCCAACCTCTGGGCGGACGAAACCGTGAGGTTCCTGGACCCCTGCACCAAATCCGGTGTGTTCCTCCGGGAAATCACTGCCCGCCTGACCAAGGGATTGGCCGACAAGATCCCGGCTTTGCAGGCACGGGTCGATCACATCCTGACCAGACAGATATTTGGTATCGGCATAACCAGGCTTACCAGCCTTATGGCCCGCCGGAGTGTGTATTGCTCCAAGCACGCACTGGGGGCTCACTCCATTGCACAGTCCTTTACCAGTGACGATGGCAATATCTGGTTTGAACGCACGGAGCACAGCTGGGTTGATGGCAAGTGCAGCTTCTGCAGTGCCAGTCAGACTGCTCTTGACCGTGGAGAAGGGCTGGAAACCCATGCATATACGTTTATTCACACCAGTGATGCGAAGACCCGGGTACAAGAGACATTTGGAGGCGATATGCAGTTTGATGTGATCATCGGGAATCCACCATATCAGCTGGGTGATGGCGGCTACGGTACAAGTGCCGCGCCTATCTATCAGCTTTTTGTTGAGCAAGCGAAGGCATTGGAACCACGGTACTTGTCGATGATCATACCGGCTCGTTGGTTTGCCGGTGGCAAGGGGCTGGATGAGTTCAGAGAGTCGATGCTTACCGATGACCACCTGCGTTCTATTGACGACTACCTTAGTGCTTCTGACGTCTTCCCAGGAGTTGGCCTTAAGGGTGGCGTTTGTTACTTTCTCTGGGACCGGGATAATGCTGGAGCCTGTCGAGTTTCCACGCATTTCAAGGACTGGCCCGTATCAATTGCAAACCGACCTCTGCTTGAAGGTGGTGTGGATATATTCATCCGCTTCAATGAAGGTCTATCAATTCTTAAAAAGGTCATTGAGATTGAGAATGGGCAGGATCAGGCGTTCTCACTCCCGGAGAATAATCGTTTTGACCAATTAGTCAGTACCCTTCGGCCCTTTGGTCTCCGTACTTTCTTTCGGGGAAATTTTGCCAAACGGCCTGGTGATTTACTGGTATATCAAAATGGAGGAACTGGTTACATAGCACGAAGCTTGATCTCGACTGGAACTCAATTCATTGACAAGTGGAAGCTGTACGTAGGTCGGGCAGCTCCTGGAACCGGCAATAAGGATTCATATCCACACAAAATTATCAGCACTCCATTCGTTGGTGAGCCGGGTACCATTTCTTCGGAGACATACCTCTGCATAGGACCATTCGATACCAAGACTCAAGCTGAAAGTGTCTTGTCCTATCTCTCCTGCCGGCTAACTCGTCTCCTAATTCTCCTGCACAAGCCATCCCAAGACACAACCCGCAAGGTTTATACCTTTGTACCTACCCAGGACTGGACGAGGCGGTGGACAGATGAGGCTTTGTACGAGAAGTATAATCTGTCCGAAAGTGAAATCGCTTTTATAGAGAAGGTGGTCCGGCCAATGGACCTGACCAGTGATGCTCTTGATGAAGTGGTAGTTTCCGAAGATGAAGACTAAGCCAACCATCGAAGAGATCCTGGCACCCAAGCCAAAGGCACGACCACGGATCTACGCCTATTCCATCAATGACAAGGCACACCGGGGACTGCTCAAGATCGGGCAGACTACGCGCAATGTAAAGCAACGCATTGCCGAGCAGCTCAAGACGGCGGCCATAAAAAACTACAGGATAGAACTGGATGAATCCTCTGAATGCCCGGAGGGTACCATCCTTACCGATCATCAGGTCCGGGCTGCGCTGGTCAGAAAAGGTTTTGTAAACATCGAGCTTGAGTGGATGCATTGCACCGCAGATGATGTGCGTACAGTGCTTACCGAACTCCGTACTGGCCAGCGCGTGAGCGGTACCCGCCATGAGACCTTCCGCATGCGCAGGGAACAAGCCGAGGCTGTGGACAAAACCTGTGCTTATTTCAATTCCATCTGGCAGGAGAATGCCCAGTCAGCACCG
>MIBM01000063.1:607-4076 GCA_001830645.1 Spirochaetes bacterium RIFOXYC1_FULL_54_7 | reverse complement strand
CTCTGGAACGCAAAAATGCGGTTCGGCAAGACCTTCAGTACCTACCAGTTGGCCAGGAAGCTTGGAGCCAAGCGGGTGCTGGTGGTAACCTTCAAACCTGCGGTTGAAGATGCCTGGCAAACCGACCTGGAATCCCATGTAGACTTTGATGGCTGGCAGTACCTTTCCCGCAAATCAGATCTGGATCCTTCCCAGATCGATTCCACCAAGCCGGTGGTTTATTTCGGCTCCTTCCAGGACCTGCTAGGCCGGGATGAGGTCGGGAACATCAAGCCTAAAAACGAATGGCTGCACACGGTGAACTGGGATCTGGTGGCTTTTGATGAATACCACTTCGGCGCCTGGCTGGAGACTGCACGGGAACTTTTTGAAGGGGAGGAAGAGGCCGCTGCCAGGAAAGAAATGAAGCTGGAGTACGCCACCGAGCTGGATAGAGTGAACGAAGATCTGAGCGAGCTGTCGGAAAAGGAAATCGAATTTCTTCCCATTACTTCCAAGGCATATTTGTATCTTTCCGGCACGCCGTTCAAGGTCCTGGCAACAGGGGAGTTCATAGAGGAGCAGATCTTCAACTGGACCTACACCGACGAGCAACGTGCCAAGGAAGATTACGCGGCTGAGCATCCCGGTACTTGGAATCCGTACGGAGCCCTGCCGCAGATGCGCCTTCTGACCTATCAGATGCCGGACGAGCTTCTGACAATTGCCAGTGCTGGTGAGTTCGATGAGTTTGACCTGAATGAGTTCTTTGCAGCATCCAGCACTGGTTCGAATGCGCAGTTCAAGCACAAGAACGATGTACAGAAATGGCTGGATATCATACGAGGTTCATACACCCCACAGGTAGTGGAGAGCCTGAAGACCGGCAGCCTGCCGCCATTCCCGTATTCGGATATCCGGTTACTGCCATATCTGCAGCATTCTTTCTGGTTCCTGCCCAACGTTGCCGCTTGCCATGCAATGGCAAAGCTCCTGGCCGGGAAGCATAATACCTTCTGGCATGACTACAAGCTCATTGTAGCTGCCGGGGCCTCAGCTGGTATTGGTCTTGATGCCTTGCCTCCTGTACGTTCGGCTATCGGGAGCGGTTTCGAGGCAAAGACTATTACTCTTTCATGCGGAAAGCTCACCACCGGAGTGACCGTACCGCAGTGGTCATCAATATTGATGCTCCGGAATCTGAAATCCCCGGAGACTTACTTCCAGGCTGCCTTCCGGGTTCAATCCCCGTGGTCAATAAAGAACCCCAATGGTGATGATCCGAACGAAGAGGAAATCCTGAAGCCCGTCTGTTTTGTATTTGACTTTGCTCCTACCCGTGCCTTGAGGCAACTCTCGGAATATGGGATAGGTCTTTCGCCGAACGAACAGAATCCTGAGAACGCTGTAAAGGATCTTGTGTCCTTTTTACCCGTACTGGCCTATGACGGCGCCAATATGACACAGATCGATGCAGGTGGCATTCTTGATATAGCGATGGCTGGTACCTCAGCCACACTTTTGGCCCGCAAGTGGGAATCCGCCCTGCTGGTGAATGTAGACAACGACACCCTTGGTCGTATCCTGGGCAATCCCGAGGCTATGGCTGCGGTGGAACGCATCGAAGGGTGGCGCACCCTGGGTGACAACATTATCGAGACCATCATCAACAAGAGCGAGAAGGTCAAAGATCTCAAGAAGAAAGCCAAGGACTGGGACCTGTCCCTGAAAGAAAAGAAGCAGCTGACCGAAGAGGAGAAGGAATACAAGTCCAAGCGCAAGCTTGTGCAGGAGAAGCTCATCAAGTTTGCCACCCGCATCCCGGTGTTCATGTACCTCACCGACTTCCGGGAGAACACACTTCAGGATGTCATTACCAAACTTGAACCGGACCTGTTCCTGGCCGTTACCGGGCTGACGGTGAATGACTTTCATCTGTTGGTACGCCTGCGCGTGTTCAATACAGAACAGATGAACCAGGCTGTCTTCGCCTTCCGGCGCTATGAGGATTCATCACTCCGCTATACCGGCATCGAAAGCCATGAAGGACTTACCAGCTACGGGCTCTACGACACGGTGGTGGCGGTGGGTTGATATCTTGTCAAGTTGTAGCAGTCATTCTGAGATTCTATTGATGATGTCCTGCCAGAACCTACGAAGTGTTTGTACAACTGAAAATAGTGATGGAGCCTCAAGTTTGCTTTTTTCTAAAAATGCTTTCCACTGGATTTCTTTGGTTCGTTCCTGGGCAAACTCATCGCTTAGTCCTACTGGCAAGTAACTGGTAATTGGCGTTCCTCGCCTCTCGAAAGTCCGTCTGATTGCAGTGGCTATCAACATCTGATCGTCAGATAAATCATGAATGAGTACATTTAGATCGTAGAAATCCTTCATCCTGCTGTTTGCCATGCCTAGGCTCACGATCGCTTCAAGTTTTTCGGCAATTACGGTCTCCCGAGGGTAAGCTTTTATTATGGGGATTGGACTACCGTCGAGGATGGTTGGAAACCGCACAAGCTCAGGGGCTGGAGTCACTACATCACCATATCCGATATCAATCTGGACAGGACAACGTGCACGGCCAAGCATTCCGACCAGGTCTATTCGGATACCACCAGCCTGTACACTGGTCATGCCAGCGCCTCCAGATAGGGCCGTATGACATTGGTGACTCTGGCAACTTTTGCACAGAACCAGAGTTCATTCTGGTCAATCAGCTTTCGTTGGCGGGCTTCTTTCAGTGCTTCCAAGGCCACGTCCAGTCCAACTGTATTTCTGAATTTGAAGCAATCAGCAATGGTTTTTTCTATGCCGGTAATTTTTACAGACACCCCTTCGATAGTCACGGTCTTAATTCCAGATTCAAACATGGCCTGGCTGAATCTGAGTACCTTAAGGGCTGGGTAGTCAAGTATAGGGGCACGTGCTTTCCGGTTGATGGCAATCCAGATTTCTGAAGGAGCTTGGGTTGTGAGTTCATGATAGCGTAGTGCAGTTATAAGGCAAATCAGAACACCAGGCATCTGCTTGGCAACGATGGCCAGATCTCCGTGTTCACTCTGCTTATAGCCGGGTAGGCAGTAAAGGCCTCTGCGGAGCCTTTTTAAGTTGCCTTCTGCCACGAATCGGGAAATCTCGATGCGTAGCATGCCTGCTTGTTCCAATTCCCGGGAACGTAGAATAGGGCTGGGGCTAAAAAGCCGGGAAAGCTGTGACGAAGTGAATGCCATGTCCCATGTTCCAATATGTATGCATATTTTGTCAAGTGCCGACATATTGGAACATAACTAGCCGACTCTCCCCGGATGAAGTACTTTGAATAAAAGCGCTGTTTGAAGGCGTTTGTATCATAAGGCAGAATCGTTTTCCGGAGGAATCATGAATCCATTCTATCTATCCATTGTCGTGGCCATTGTGGTGAACGGTCTCTTCTTTGCCTACGCGGCTACCAGGAAGACCGACGTGGTCACCGACCTTTCATACAGCCTCT
>MIBM01000063.1:0-588 GCA_001830645.1 Spirochaetes bacterium RIFOXYC1_FULL_54_7 | reverse complement strand
GTTCATACTGGTGTTCAACCGGTCTGCGGGCCTTGTGGCCATGCTGCCTGCGGTACTGACGATGATCTGGGCCGCCAGGCTGGGCTCGTACCTTTTTACCAGAATCAACAAGACCAAGGTTGACCACCGCTTTGACGACATGCGCGATGTTCCCCTGAAGTTTGCCAAGTTCTGGATACTCCAGGCGGTTGCCGTGGCGGTGATACTTCTGCCGGTGGCTGCTTCGGTGTTTGATACATCAGCCCGGCAACTGGCCCTGCCTTCGGCCTTGCCGGCCAAGCTGGCTGCCCTGATTCCTGGCACTCCCCGGGCTTTCGGCATCTTTGAATTGCTGGGCCTGCTGATGTGGCTGAAGGGCTTATATTTCGAGGTGGTTGCTGATGCCCAGAAGTCGGCCTTCAAGAACGCCGGCAAACCTGGAGTTATCACCACCGGGCTCTGGAAGTACTCGCGGCATCCAAATTACTTCGGTGAAACTCTATTGTGGTGGGGCCTGTTCGTGTACATCATTCCGGTGCTGCAGGGCGCCCTGTGGCTGACCATACTGGGGCCGGTGTTCATTACCATGCTGCTGCTGTTTGTCAGCGG
>MIBM01000062.1:196-2775 GCA_001830645.1 Spirochaetes bacterium RIFOXYC1_FULL_54_7 | reverse complement strand
CTTCATGTCCCCACAGGATAACCTAGCCAGGCTGTAACAGCAATATGCCCTGCTTTACAGCAGCCTTGCTTTGTCCCATTATCGAAGCCGGAGGATGTAATGTTCGAACTTGATGATTCGGTTGTTGATGAGATCATTTTTGCCATGGAGAACCAGAATTCGGAAGCCATGGTGAACATCGAAACCGGTGAAGTGATCATGTATTCCGAGGTCCAGGATGAAATGCCAGAGATGCCGGCTGCGGATCCGGAATCCCTGGTCTCTGTACCCGAATGGACCAGCGCCGATGGCTTCCGCCTGATGGAGTCCTTTGCGGGGGGTGTGGGCAATCCTGTGGCCAGAACCGGACTCATGGGGGTGCTCACCCGGGGACGGGGTGTCTTCAGGGCCTTCAAGAATACCCTTGAACAGTATCCCGAAATCGAGAGGCGCTGGTTCGAGTACAAACATGCCGCCATGGGCAGAAGGGTGACCGAATGGTACGACGGGTTGAGGGAAGCCAGCGGCCTTGCACGCCTTGGGCCGGAACCCGAGGATGATGCTGATGTCATTATCGGAGATTTCAACCTGCGCAAGGCCGGCCGAGGCGCCTGGGAGAACTGCGAAGGCCTGTTCAGGAGTGGGCTTGACGAAGCTCTGGTCCACCTGCCCCAGGTCCTGGCTGAATATGAATATTCGCGTATAGAAAAAGAGCTGGCTGAAGGCGGCCCGGAAGGGCTTGTGCTGTATCTGGCCGAGGCACCGGGTGGAGCCCTGGCCGCAGTGGCCGCAGTGCGCAGGATCACCGTCTCGTTCGCTACCTTTGGGAAACTGGTATATCTGTATGTCGAGGAAGCACACCGGAAGCTGGGATTGGCACGCATGCTGGCCGAGAAGGCCCGGGAAGACTTTGCAGCCGAGGGCATCACACGCTTTGTCATCGACCTGCCTTTCGCCCCCGAAGGTTTCGGCAAGTCACTTGCGGCCTTTGGCTACGAGGCTTACGGCACGCGCTGGCTGGCCAAGGGTAATTAAGCCTCAGGCCACTGGCCGGAAGAACCCGGCTGGACCGGTACGGGGCCATACCAGGCATATTCTGCCAGGTTGACCATGCCATGGGAGTCCACCCTGATACCTTCTTCCGCCAGCCTGGCTGCCTGTTCCTCAAAGCCGCCACCCTTGGGCAAGGCTATATGGCCGTCGGAGCGTATGACCCGCCACCAGGGAAGCCTGTCGACCTTGGAGCAGGAGTGCAGAAGCCGTGCGACGGTACGGGCACCGAGAGGGACGCCAGCCAGGGCTGCCACCCCGCCATAACTGCAGACCCTGCTATAAGGTATCTGTGACAAAATCCAGCGTATTGTCATGACTTGCTCTTTCATGTAGACTATCATAACCCGGGATGGAACTTTTCGCACTTCTCCAATGGCCGGGTGGATGCTCAAGGAGGATAGTCACCATGAAAACCTGCATACTGTTTCCTGGCCAGGGGGCCCAGACCATAGGCATGGGCAAAGACCTGTTCGATGCCAGCAAAAAAGTACGAGCCATGTTCGAAGAGGCATCGGAAGCCTCTAAAATCGATCTGGCCGCCCTGATATTCAACGGAACCGAGGACGAACTCAAGCAGACCAGGAATACCCAGGTGGCTCTGGCCCTGGTCGAATGTGCGGCATCGGCCTCCTTGCACGAGAAGGGTGCACTAATCCAGGGCACCGGCGGGTTCAGCCTGGGCGAGTGGCCAGCCCTGGTGGAGGCCAGCGTAATAAGCTTTGGCGAAATGATACGCCTGGTGGCCGAGCGCGGCCGCCTGATGGACGAGGCAGGCAGACGCTCCGGCGGTTCTTCAATGTCCGCCGTTCTTGGCATGGATCCGGCTGCCATCGAGGCTGCCATAAAGGCCTCTGGAGTAAGCGATGTCTGGGTAGCCAATTACAATTCGCCAGCCCAGTCTGTAGTGTCAGGAACCGAAGCCGGTCTGGCAGTTACCGATGTTGCCATAAAGGAAGCGGGAGCCAAGCGGGTGGTACGCCTAAAGGTATCGGGGGCCTTCCATTCCCCCATCATGCGCTATGCCTATGACGGCTTCAAGGAGTTCATAGCCGATGTGGCTTTTGCAGACCCCAAGCTGGATTTCTTCTCCAACGTAACCGGCGGCAAGGTTGGCAGCGGCGCGGAGCTGAAAAGCCTGGCCGCGGAGCAGATCATAAGCCCCGTTCGCTGGATAGACGAACAAAAGGCAATTCTGGATGCCGGTTTCAGCCGGTGCCTGGAGGTCGGTCCCGGGACCGTACTCGGCGGCCTGTGGAAGTCGGCCAGCGCTGAAGTTCCTTGCCTGCCTGCTGGCACCATGGAGCAGATCAGCACTCTCTCCCTGTAACCCGGAATCCAGGTGCCTCCAGGTTTCCAGGAGCCAGAAGCCTGGACGCATCAGGGGTTTTCATTTTCCCTAGCGATAACTATCGGAGGATCATACAATGAGCGGACAACTGCTGAAAGGCAAGAATTGCATAGTAACAGGCGGATCCAAGGGCATAGGTCTGGCTGTAGTCAGGACCTTCCTTTCCGAAGGCGGGTCGGTTGACTATTTCTCCCGGACC
>MIBM01000062.1:0-147 GCA_001830645.1 Spirochaetes bacterium RIFOXYC1_FULL_54_7 | reverse complement strand
CGTCCGTACGCTGGACTGCCTGTGATGTGGCGGACGAGAAGGCCGTCGAGGCCGCAGTGGATGCGGCAGCTTCCAGGGGAAGCCTGGATGTGGTAGTGAACAACGCCGGCGTGACCCGGGATGGACTGGTCTTCCGCATGAGCGCTG
>MIBM01000061.1 GCA_001830645.1 Spirochaetes bacterium RIFOXYC1_FULL_54_7 | reverse complement strand
TCTCTCCCCGCCCGCGCCCCCTCACTCATCCCCCCGGGGAGTTCATGCCATCAGAAACGCGTCATGGGTACGTACATGGAGCTATGGGAACCTGTATCCCGCACCCTGTTCTGAAACAGGCTCGCGGGAATTTCCTTCGATTGGCAATGTACCGACCCGAGGGGGAAATCCCTGAAGTCGATCCCAATAACCTCGTAATTCGGCATCGCCCGCTTGTATAATGCGATGGCCGCCTGGTCCCGCGAAACGCCGTACATGGGGATGATAACCTTGCCATTGACGGTCAGGCTGTTAACGTAGCTCCAGAAATCGGGGGAAGCGTTATTTGAAATAGCCATGGGTACGCGTATCACTTCATAGGGCCGGCCATTGCTCGAAGGGGTTTCCGAAAGCCGCTTGGCGATAGCCTCGAAGTCGCCATGCCATTTGTAAGAAGGATCGCTGCTCGCCACCATCAGCCTATCGCAATCTACGAACTTGACGACCATGTCGATGTGCCCCGTGAACTCCCCTTTGAGCGCCGGGAAGAGAATGACGCGGCGAGCACCGAAATAACGAGCGAATACGGCCTTCAATTTTTCAGGGGTAATATCCTGGTTCATTTTGAACACGGAATCGAATAGCATGATCGTCCCCTGACCGTCGCTGATGATGTTGCCGCCTTCGATCACCACCGGGAGTCGGATAAGAGGAACGCCGTAGCTCTTGCCCAGTTCCATGGGGGCTTCCTGTTCACCCTTGTTGAATGGCGGCCCGGACTGGATGTAGGGATTGGCGATCAGATAAGGTCGCTGATTTCGATCCAGGACCGTCGCTGGCATATAGTCTCGAGTCCATACGTCCTCCACTCGCGCATGGATGAAACGAATATGATCGGTAGAGACATTCTTCGCCCGGAGATACAGTTCTACCGCTTTCTGCCAATAGACATCCGGAACCAGAATGTGGGCTTCGGCCACGGAGGCAATAGCGGTCGTGAACTGAGTATGCTCATCCCAGCGGAAGGGGTAGTATATCGGCCAGGCAAGGACAACCGCGCCCTGCGGCTCGAATTCCGCCGGCAGTCGGAGCTGCGCCAGGTCGGTACTTTCAGGAAAGCTGGGATAATATTGACAGTAGTCCATCGCGGGGACAAGGTGATGAATTGATGGATCGATTGAGCGCAGCGCCTCCAAAGCGGCTTCGCGCCCCAAATTCATCTCGGTCAGGAGCCCCGTTTTTTCGAGGTAGGTCGCTATAACCTCGTCGGAGGCAGGGGGGGTTAGCGCCGCCTTGTAGGGCGCCGCGTATGTTTCGCGAACGACCTTCAGCATTTTCTCCGCGCTCCGTTCGCTCACACTGATCCCCAGGGGCAGGACCGCCTCCACGAAGCGTCGCACGTCCTCCAGGCTATAGACATGGTACGCTATCGGCAGGTGCCCGGATTTTAAATATTTCGACGTTTCGCGCTCAACTATCACCTGCTCGATCGCCGGAATGCCCCATAAAGCAAGCGCCACGCCGAATGCCGCGCCCGCGAAAAGCGCAAGGCCGATGACCATAGGTATGATACTGATCCTCATGCTTTCACCTTTGTGTTTTTGCGTTTGCCAACTCCCGCAAGGGAGAGAAGCTCGGCCTCGAATGCGATTAGGCCCTCCACGTCGGGCAGGGCCGCGCCTATGACTGCTGCGTACCAGAGACCGTCGGCTGCGATGCGGATGGCCTCGGCCTTTCCCGGAGTAAGGCCGTCCGAAAGGAAGCGGGCGCGCCATGCCGCGGTCTGTTCGCGATAGCGTGCGAGGATTGCTTCGTCGTTGGCGAAGGCCGCGGCCACACCGCAGAAGCCGCCGTCCCCGTTCCCCGACATGCCAGCGACGGTCGCCCTGACATATGCCCGTGCGAATGCGCCGGGCGCTCTCGAATCGGCGGCGACCCCTTCCTCGACAAGCTTCTCGAAGGTACTGATTTCCCCCTCGATCATGGCCAGGATCAAGCCTTCCTTGGTCGGGAAGTGGTAGAGCACCCCGCCCTTGCTGACGCCGGCCTCGGCGGCGACGGCATCGAGGGTAAGGGTTGCCGGACCGCTTCGAGCGACGACGAGGGAGGCTGCGCGGAGCAGCTCTTCTTTTCGCGAATTTCGGTTCATGATTATACTATACCGGCTGGACGGTATAGTAGTCAAGGTAAAGAATAGTCAACAACCACCTGCAAAGCAGGTGGCTTGAATCAGCCCCCAAAGGGGGCTTTAAAACTAGTTTCTACAGAGCCATTTATTAACGAAAACGAAATCAAAGAATTTTTGCAGGCAAAGCCGTTTAGGAACTGACCACCTGCAAAGCAGGTGGATTTCTTAAGTATTAAAATGGGAATAGAATGCACTTCATCTCGAGTCATATACAGGAGGGGCAAGTTCTTCGCTGCCTTGCGCTTAATCTCAAGCCCACTACCTCTCACTCACCCATTGACCCGAGGCGAGGCTGAAGTCATTTAGCGATGAAGCCATACTGGCAGATCACCCCCGCCGAGGCCGGCGCGTGCCTCGACGCCGTCAGCTGGCGCTACGCCGACCTCGGCTACTTTCGGGGCGGCGGCTATTCTTCCGACTTCCTCACCGAAGGGGCTGATCGTCCCCGGACGCGGGGCATCGCCACCTGCCAGGCCTGGAGGAACGTAACGAAGGTTTCCGCCTTGGCGCGCAGCTCTCCGGCCGAGTGCGATACCGCCAATGTCGCGTTATTGAGGAATTCGAGAAACTCGTCCCTGTCCGTATCGACGAACTGGAGCGCGGCCTTGATGCTGGACGAAACGGCCTTGTACTCGAGGTCGTCCTGGATGAAGTACTCCTGGAAGACGCCGAGCGTCTCGGGTTCGAATCCGAATAGCTTGGCCTTCTCTCGCAAGTACTTGAATCGCAGGATGTCCTGTCGTGGCCGCGTCCAGTGATCGCCATGCCGCTTGGGCGGCAGGTGCAGAAGGACGAGGTCTTTGTCGAAGAAGAATTTCAAGCCGCAATACCTCGCGTTGAGCACGTAATCGTCATCTTCTCCGCGCGTACCGTACGGATCGAATGGAACCCGCAGGAACATGCCGGCGTTGATGACCATGTTTCCGCCGAAAGCCACGGTACAGGGAGAAAGGCTGTTCTTGGCGTCCAGTTCCCGCTTGACCGCCTCGTTGAACAGCATGTCCTTGGGCCAGTCTTCCAGCGCGGTCGACGCCTGCCCGTCGTATACCTTGCATCCGTTCTCGTCGACGACGCATCCGGTTTTCCCGAGCACCTTGACGCCATCTACGGTGGTGCCCATGTGCTGCAGTGCGGCCGTCAGGTACTCCCCATCTATGCACTCGTCGTCGTCTATCATCACAATATTCTCGAACCCGCGAAGGGCGGCGTAGATTAGTCCCATGTTCCTGATGCCGCCGTAGCTGGCCGTTTCGATGGCGCCGACCAGGTCGGCGGGAAAACCGCTGTCGCGAAGCGCGGAAGTCATCTCAGAAAGGTCCTCTTCGGATAATATATGGATATCGATGGTCGTTCCCGCCGCGATAGCTCGTACCTTGGCCACGATCTTCGCGTCCATCGGCGCCGGGAGCAGTATGACCGGATCCGGGTACGACATCACCTGGAGGTTATCCAGTGTTCTGGCCAGCGTTCCTTCCTCATCGATGGGCACGGGGTGATCGAACACCTTCCATGAGGGTTGTTCGGGGGTGGACCAGTAAGTGGGAATGATCATGCAATCGGCCATCGGGTGCTCCTGAGTTATCAAATTAGTGGGAAAAATAAACTAATCTAATATTGCATTATTTTTTTTCTATGTCAAGTAATGATAAAACAGTATTCTATATGATTAGCACTGATCCGCATTGTTTTGCTTTTCTAAATACAACTATTATAAAGAAATAGGATTAGTTCTTTCTTGTTTGCTTATTTTGTTGAACTCTTTGTCCGGTACCTTGATATAGTGCACTGTATGATTTTCTTAAAATATTGCTTGACAGTAGCTGGAAAACATGATAAATCAGCTTAGTTGGTAGGAAATACCTACTAAATAACAGTATCAGTCAAGGGGACGTATGCTTAAAATACGGAACGATACCAGGATCGTTCGAACACTTTGGCAATATCCTAAACTCAGCAGGATCGAGTTGTCGAACCGTTTGGGGCTCGATAAGTCTACGGTTACGGTCGAGGTGTCGCGCCTGATCGAGAACGGGGTCATTGAGGAACTCCCCGAGGGGCCTCCGAGCAAGAGCGGAGGAAGGAAACCTACTCCGCTTGTGATGAACAAAGATTATGGCTTCCTCATAGGCATAGCCATTCAGAGCGGTCACTATACTGCCGTCGCGGTAAACCTGGCCGGAGAGTTCCTGGAGACGAAGGAAGAGGACGTCGTTATCGACAAGGATAACCTCGCCATAAGCATCCAGCTTATATACTGGGAATTCCGAAACCGCCTCAGCAAATACCCTGGCATACTACTGGGCGTCGGCGTTGGGGCCGGAGGGTTCATCAACCCCAAGGATGGCACAATTCTTTTTTCTGTTCCGCTTAAAATAACCGAACCGTTAATTGTTTTAGAGGAGATATCGCGCAAGCTGGACGTTCCGTTCACGATAGAGAATAACGCTAATTGCTGCGCCTGGGGAGAGCTGGCCTTCCATAAGCATACCGAGCTCAAGAATATCCTGTTCGTTCTCGTCGAGTTCAAGCAGGCCCTCGTGCCGCATGCGGAATACGGTGGCGTCGGTGTAGGATTCGGTCTGGTGCTGAACGGCAAGGTGCACTATGGATCCAACTATTCCGCCGGTGAATTCCGGAGCGTCCTGTGCACCATGGACGACGATCTGCAGGTGGCGCTCTCAAGGGATGAGCTTAGCCGCGTGCTTAGCGATCCAGAGGTGTTCGACCGCTTCGCCATCGACCTGGCCAGGAATATCGCTATGCTCGTCAATACCCTCGATTTCAGCCAGGTTTTCATAGGCGGCGATATAGAATCCTGTGGCTTCGATTTTTGCCGTATCCTGGAAAGAGAAATTGACTCCAACTGGATGTA
>MIBM01000060.1:23552-25214 GCA_001830645.1 Spirochaetes bacterium RIFOXYC1_FULL_54_7 | reverse complement strand
GTCATGGGATGAGCTCATCAGGCGGCATAAGAGGATCATCAAGCACGTGCACCTTAATACGACAGACGGGGGATATCCTTTACATCCTGATGCGGATTATCTGGCTGCCTTCAAAGCGCTCAAGGGCAGTGGCTATTCTGCCTGGGTATCATTGGAGATCTTTTCAGAGCCAGAGGATCCTTCTGTTGTCCTGGCTGCCACCGCCGGATTTTTTAACGAGGTGGAGGCAGCCCTTGCTTAGGTTTCCCGTATTTCCAGTTCAGGAAATACAGTTTTTTTATGGGGAGGTTCTATAATGAAGAAAGCATGGGTACTCACAGGCTTGCTGATCGTTGGCATGTTCTGCGCGGCTCCTTTGTTTGCCGCTGGTGCGCAGGATGCCGTACCAACGGATGCGTGGAAGCCGTCAAGAACCATTACACTGATTGTGCCCTGGGGCGCCGGTGGTGCCAGCGATCTGACCGCCAGAACACTTGCGGGAGAAATGGAAGCTGTCCTGGGAACCAGGATAGCAGTAGTGAACCAGCCTGGTGCTTCTGGCTCAACAGGACAGAAGTCCGCTTTTGATGCCCCGAAGGACGGCTACACCTGGGCCGGCAATGCCGATGCCAGTGTTGCAACCTATCAGGTGCTCAATTATACACCCGAGATTTCGCATCGTGACTGGCAGGCATACTTTGGTATCTTTACTCCTTGCGTTATCACTGTTAATCCTTCATCACCGATCAAGGATTGGGACAGCCTGATCAATGCCTTCAAGACCAGGTCGGTCAATGTGGCAAGCGCCGGTATCGGTGCCGGTGGCCACATCGCGGCTGAAGCTTTTGCCGGCAATCTTGGCCTTAAATACAACCATGTTCCCTATGGCGGAGGAAATCCTGCGGTAGTGGCCACGGTGGCCGGAGAGACTGAAGTTGTCATGCAGCTTTCCATGGAAGTAGCCGACATGCTTCGGGCGGGCAAGCTCAGGGCCATTGCCGTCCTTGACAACAAGCCACTGCAGATCAGTGGCGTTGCCGAGATTCCTGCAGTTACCAAGTTTGCCCCGACCATGCCCAGCGTTGGTTTCCATTTCGGTCTATTCATTCCCAGGGCCATCCCCGGCAATGCAGCCAAGGCTATCAGTGATGCCTTTACTGTAGCATCCCAGAGCGAGGCCATCAAGAAACTGGCAGAGCAACGCGGCAGCGTAGCCGCCTCGGTACAAGGGCTTGAAGCAGATGCAGTCATGGAAAAAGCCGCCTCCATGTTTGGCTGGCTGATGTTTGAGGGCAAGGTTGCCCCGCTTTCGCCCGAGCAGTTCGGAATCAAGCGCCCGTAAGCGTGATGGTTTCCTGGGCCGGACCGGGCAACCGGTTCGGCCTTCAGCCCGATTCTGATATGAAGGGATTCGTAGTATGAGCGATGAGCACGACGCGCCGATTGGCGATTTCATCACCTCCATTCTGTTGATACTATTCAGTGGATGGGTCATTGTTGTTGGATTGGGAATGCGCCGGTTCGATCCTTTGGGTCTCCGAATAAGTCCCGGGTTTTCACCGATAGTCTTTGGTTCTTTGCTTCTCCTGTGCGGACTGATCCTGTTTGGTAGAAGTGTGGCAAAACGGGGTTACAGGATCAAGCTCAGTGCGGAGTCCCTTAAAGCCTTTCTGAAGGCCAAGG
>MIBM01000060.1:14862-23510 GCA_001830645.1 Spirochaetes bacterium RIFOXYC1_FULL_54_7 | reverse complement strand
TCCACTTCAATATGGTTTTCCTTTGAATATCTGTTCCTCATACCTCTTCCGTAAGGCAGTGTTTGACAGGAAGGCCGGGAACTTTCTTTGTGGCATTTTTATACCGGCGAGATTCATGATTAAGGAGTGTTTGCCGTGGGTTTTATATATTTGATGCAGGAAACCTTCAACCTGTTGACGCCTATGAACTTGCTTTACTGCTTTGTTGCCGTCCAGCTTGGCATAATCTTCGGTATGCTTCCTGGCCTTACAGCAACGGTGGGCATTGCCATCCTGACTGCTTTGACATTCAAATGGAATCCTGGCAATGCGATACTGGTGCTTGTAAGCATCTACATCGGAGCAATATATGGAGGAAGCCGTTCCGCCATATTGCTGAATATTCCAGGTACTCCCGCAAGTGCTGCCACCTGCCTTGACGGTTTCCCGCTGGCAAAGAGCGGCAACGCCGCCCAGGCTCTTGGCCTGGCTACTACCGCCTCCTTCCTGGGTTCTGTTGCAGGTCTTGTAGCACTTTCATTCCTGACACCGCTTTTAGGAAATCTGGCTCTGGAATTCAAGACCTATGAGATATTCTGGCTGGCTGTTTTTGGTGTTGCCATCTGTGGCAATCTGACAGCGGCCAAAGATCCCCTCAAAGGCTGGATATCCGGAATCCTGGGCATCCTTTTTGCCTTCGTAGGCATGGAGACCATACAGGGCTTCAGGCGCTATACCTTCGGTGAATCCGACCTGATGGCCGGTTTCGGAATCATTCCTGTACTGGTTGGCACCTACGGCATCGTAGAGATCCTGTCATCCCTTTCGGACACAAGAAAAGAAGAAATCATCCCTCAGTTCGGCCGGGTCCTACCACGACTGAAGGATATTGCAGCCAACTGGGTGAATATAATCCGGTCTGGCATCATAGGTGTTTTTATCGGAGTAGTACCTGGTGTCGGGGAGAATATTGCGTCTTATGTGGCCTATGACTTTGCCAAGCGGGGAAGCAAGACTCCGGAAAAATTCGGGAAAGGTTCAATCGAAGGATTGATTGCATCCGAGACAGCCAACAATGCCTGTGTAGGTGGAGCTCTTGTTCCGGTACTGGCTCTTGCCATACCCGGCAGCCCACCGGCAGCGGTTCTGCTGGCTGCTCTGTTCCTGCACAACATCAGACCGGGTCCTCTTCTTATGATAGAAAACCCGATGTACATCTATACCTTCAGTGCCATGTTCCTGATTGCCACGTTTGCGATGTTCGTTCTGGGCATTGTCGTGGTGAAGCCTTTGTTGCGGCTGCTCATGATCAGGAAATCGATAATGATGCCAATTGTACTGGTACTTTGTATCGTGGGAACCTATGCAATTTCCGGCAGGATTTTTGATATCATGGTCATGATTGGTTTTGGGTTGCTAGGTTACCCGATGCGCAAGATGGGGTATCCGGAGGCTCCGTTCGTGCTTGGCATACTTCTGGGCACCATGGTGGATGAGAACCTCAGACGGGGTTTCATACTCTCTCATGGAAGCGTGTCGCCTTTCTTTGCCAGCCCCATCAGCTTCATACTGATAATATTCATATTTTTTACCCTCTTCGGTCGTACAAGACCGGTGCGGGCTGTGATGGGTTTCATTTTCAAACCCCTGAGGGCCATTCTGCCCCAGCGTTACCTGAAAGCCCCCGAGCTTCCTGACAGGGATTTTGAATGAGCACGTTCAAACGTGGTCTGTTTTCCGTAAGTTACGCTGGTTTATGGGGGCAGCAGAGTCTGCCCCTGGAAAAGGTTGTACAGAAGGCCGCGGCTCTTGGCTTTGACGGTATTCTGGTCATGGGCAAGAAGCCGCACCTTTCACCCCTGCAGACAGGGGATGCAGAGTTGGCTTCCCTGAGGAAAGCCATGCAAGATTGGGGCATACAGGCCATTGGTGTTGCAGCCTACACTGATTTTTTCATACCCGCTCCTTCCGAAGTTCCGGTTGACGAATTTCAGTTGGCCTACATAGAGGCCTGTTGCCGGGTTTCAGCCGCCCTTGGCGGTAGTCTGGTAAGGATCTTCACCGGCTACAATCATGTCCAGCCAGGTGAGTCTCGCCAACCCTGTGGGCCGGGTTTCCAGGCGAAGTGGAACAGGCTCGTAGATCTGCTCCGTCGCTGTGGTGACTTGGCGGCAAGGAACGGCGTGGTGCTTGCGGTACAGAATCATCATGATTTCGGGGTGGACAGTGCCTTGATGGACATCCTGCTGGCTGAAGTCGGGCATCCAAGTGTAAAGGCCGGCTATGATGCCTGGTCCCCTTACCTGCGTGGAGAAGATCTTGCCGCTGGAGCCCGGTTGCTGGCCCCACGCACTGCCCTGAGCATAGCAGCCAATTACCGCCGGTTCCCCCAGTACCAATACCAGCCGGAGTTGATCAACTACAAACGGGAAGCTACAGACCTTGCGAAGGCCACCTACATGAGCCGTGGTGAGATAGATTACCAACCGTTTCTAGGTGGGCTTGCTGATGGTGGCTATTCGGGTTGGGTAGTCTATGAGACCTGTTCACCACTGATTGAAGGATCCAGTGAAGAAGTTCTGGACGCCGCCGGAACGGATTTCATCGACTATATGACGAACCTGGAAACAAAATTGATCCGGAGGAAAGCATGAGTACGGGATTCGGAGTGATCGGAACTGGAATGATAGCAGCCTTCCATGCCAAGGCGTTGCAGGCAATCCCGTCGGCCAGGCTGGTAGCCTCATATGATAATCGACCGGGTGCAGCGGCCAGCTTTGGTTCAAGCCATGGCGGCAGGGCTTACGATTCCCTTGACCGGTTTCTAGCCGACCCGGAACTGCAGGTGGTAACCATCTGCACGCCATCGGGTATGCATCTGGAGCCAGCCTTGGCTGCCATCGAGGCAGGCAAGCACGTCATAGTCGAGAAGCCCATAGAGATCACCCTGGAGCGTTGTGACAGGATGATAGAGGCTGCGGATAAGCAAGGTGTCAAACTTGCCGGCATTTTCCCTTCCCGGTTCCACGATGTCTCCAAGGTGATAAAAGCCCAGATAGATGATGGCCGGTTCGGCCGGCTCTCCCTGGGAGATGCCTATGTAAAATGGTTCCGCAGTGAGGAGTATTACCGTTCCAGCAACTGGAAAGGAACATGGAAGTATGATGGTGGTGGCGCTCTGATGAACCAGTCCATCCACGCCGTTGACCTGCTGCAGTGGTTCATGGGACCGGTTGAAAGTGTGCAGGCCTGCGCGGCAACCATAGGTCATGAAGGCATTGAGGTAGAGGATACCGCGGTGGCGGTGCTCCGCTATGCCAATGGGGCTCTTGGCGTCATAGAAGGTTCTACAGCGGTTTATCCCGGCTTCCTGAAGCGCCTCGAAATTTCCGGAACCACCGGAAGTGTGATCATGGAAGAGGAAGATATAACTACCTGGAGTTTTGCCGAGATCCGGCCGGACGATGATGCAATCCGGAGCAAATTTGCCAACACCCCCACAAGCGGCGGTGGAGCAGCCGATCCGGGCGCCATCGGCTTCCATGGCCACCAGCATCAGTTCGAAGACTTCCTCCGGGTTCTGGAATCGGGGAAAGGCAAGCCCTTGGTAGATGGTCTGGAAGCCCGCAAGGCTGTAGCCATAATCGTAGCCATCTATGAGAGCGCCCGCACAGGACGGCTGGTGAAGATGGGAGCAGGATCGTGATACTGTCAGGATTTGCAGATGAAGCGGCAACGGATCTGGCCGGCCAGATCCGGGTTACCAGAAAGCTTGGCTGGAGCCATATTGAGGCCCGTTCCGTGGACGGCCAAAATCTCAATGATCTGCCAGAAGATAAATTCCTGGAGGTTGCAAGAACACTTGATGAAGAAGGCATACAAGTCAACTGTCTGGGTTCGACCATAGCCAACTGGGGTGCAGACCTCGATACTCCTTTCAATGAAACGCTCGTGCAGGTAGACAGGGCGGTCAAGAGGATGAAGGTGCTGGGAATACCCATGATCCGGATCATGAGCTACAAGGTGTATGCCGACGCGGAAGGTAGAGCTCTGGATCAGCGGGCTGTAGAGCGCTTTGATCGGCTGAAACAGATCTGCGGCCGTTTTCTTGATGCCGGCCTGACCCCGGTCCATGAAAACTGCCACACCTACGGTGGCATGAGTCTTGAGCATTGCAAAAGACTGCTGGATGAACTGCCTGGACTGAAACTGGTGTTTGACACTGGCAACCCGCCGCTTACCAATGATTTTTCCAGGTTCTTCCCGTATCCCAAGCAATCGTCCTGGGCATTTTATGAACGCTTCAGGCAGCATATAGTCCATGTCCACATCAAGGATGCCTATTTCGAAAAAACCAGCGGTGCGGAGGTCTATACCTTCCCCGGCGAGGGGCAAGGCGATGTGGTCAAGATAGTCCATGCCCTGAAGGCCAGCGGGTACGATGGTGCCCTCTCCATAGAACCCCACATGGCAGTGGTTTTCCATGATAAATCCGTTCAGTCTGATGCAGATTCACGGTTCCGTAATTACGAGGAGTATGGCCGGCGGTTCATGAAGATACTGGATGGCGCTGGTTATAAGGCAAAAGATGGGAGTAATTGAATGATTACCAAGGTGTTTGAAAACAAAGCCAGTACAAGCAAAGCCGCAGCCATTCAGGCAGCGGAAATTCTTCGGGCTTTGATTGTTGCGAAAGGGAACGCTGTAATCATTGTTGCTACCGGAACTTCCCAGTTCGACTTTCTGGCCAACCTGTGCGCTGCGCCTGGTATAGACTGGAGCAAGGTCCGTATGTTCCATCTGGATGAGTATGTGGGACTGTCTGACCAACATCCCGCAAGTTTCCGCAAATATCTGAAAGAAAGATTGCTGGCCAAGGTTGGCATAAAGGATTACCATCTTATCCAGGGTGATGCACCGGATATCCATGCCGAGATGGCACGGATGAATGGACTAATAAAAAAATATAATCCAGACCTTGCCTTTGTCGGGATAGGGGAGAATGGCCATCTCGCGTTCAATGATCCACCGGCTGATTTTGAAGCAGAAGATCCATATATCATTGTCACTCTGGATAAAAAGTGCAAGAAGCAGCAGATGGGCGAGGGCTGGTTTCCGAGCCTTGACGATGTGCCTTCCCGTGCCGTTTCCATGAGCATCAAGCAGATCATGCGGACCCCATCCATCATCTGCACGGTACCAGGCGCGGTAAAGGCCGAGGCTGTGCGTGATTGCCTGGAGAAGGAAATAAGCCCGGCTTATCCCGCATCCATACTTCGGACCCATCCGGACTGCACGATCTTCCTTGATGATGAATCTGCAGCCTTGCTCAAGAAGGTGTAGGCTGTGCCGGAGATCGCCTGGTTTTTCCGGGAAGGCGTGTAAGCCTGGCCGGAGACCGAGAAAGGCCGGTCTCCGGTATCGCTACCCGATTATTGCAGCTTCTGCGGGGGCAGCATTATTTCCTGATAACCTTCGACTCCATTCACTATGACCGGGACTAGCTGGGTCCTGAAGGTGGTGCGGTCGTAGCAGTCTCCGCTCTTCATGATCTGGGCTGCTTCGTAGGCGGTATTTACCCTGCGTTTGTATTCGTCCTTTATATCGATGAACACCCCACACAACCCGTTGCCGATGTAATCATCAGCGCATTCTGCATGCAAGTCCCAGGCAGTCCGGGTAAGGGCCCCGACAGCCTCGGCATAGATCCAGTAGCGCAAGGGTTCCTGCCATTCACCTCTTTTATACAACTGGTACGGTACAGCCTGGAGTAGCCGTGTTACCGCATAGTTGAGCTCCCCGGTCCAGCCTCCCTTTATGCCGTAGCTGGTGGCTATATCCAGGATACGCCGGGCAAGGGCTTGGGCTGGATCCTGGGTTTTGCCACTGGCCGCCGGTGGTTTGCCCGATTCGGAATCCCGGATATACCGGGCTACCGCCATGAAGGCCAAGCGCAGACGGCTGCCTAATTCAGCTGTTTCTTTGTTTGCTTCCATAGCATCTGCAATTTCCTTGGCCAGCACATCAACTGCTTCATCGATGGGCGGTCTGTTGTTGGGTGGTATGTAGGGCACGTTGTCTCCTTATGACAGAAAATATCTGATTTGCATCCATAATATGGTTTGCATTTATAGTCCGGTCTACAATCAGTGCCCGGTCTGTATGAGACGCCGGAGTTGCGCTTCCAGGCCGTCCACGAAAGGGGTGAGCTTGTAATCCTTCAGCAGGTAGGTCTGCAATTTGGATAGGTTGTAAGTAAAAGCCGGAGGCCCCGGCTCCGGTTCCAGGGTCTCGATCGTGCGGCTATCCGAGCCGCGGATGCGCTGCAAGCCCTTGTCCACCGAGCGCAGCAGTTCGTCTTCCCGTATGTAGGTGGATTGGGATGACATGGTGAACACGGGGCTGATACCCGGAGGCAGTTCCAGGCTGGCGGCCCGGTAGAGTGCCTCGTTTATATCTCCCAGGTAGGCAGGAACCAGCTTCTTGAAAGGCTGGCGGACGCGCAGTTCTTCATTATCCGCTGCCTTCAGTATTCTCTGGCAGGCCTCACCTACCGCCTGGGTGGATTCATCACCCGGGCCGTATACATTGCTGAGCCGTAGGACCACACCGCTGTGATCCAGGGCAAAGGATTCCGCAAGAAGTTTGGACAGGCAGTACAGGTGGTACTCGTCCCTGCCATAGATGAGGGGATCCATGGGAGCCGGGCAGGCACGGTGCATTTCTGCGATGTCCGCAAGGGCGGAGTCCAGCGGCTTATCTCCGGCAATGATCCGGTCGGCAAGATCATAGTAGCTG
The DNA here is from genome assembly GCA_001830645.1 of Spirochaetes bacterium RIFOXYC1_FULL_54_7. Taxonomy (GTDB): domain Bacteria; phylum Spirochaetota; class Spirochaetia; order Treponematales; family UBA12059; genus MIBM01. The sequence goes on along the minus strand of MIBM01000060.1, from coordinate 16,733 downwards.
GTCTTTATGGCCTGGATCCAGTCAGTAAAGTCATGGCGGAATTTGTAGCTGTCTTCGGCAATTATTCCCTTGTAAGGCCCTGCAAAGTAGACACTGTGGGACGAAGTGAAGACCAGCCGTTTGCCTTCTTGCCGGCACAGGCGGGCAACTACCGCAGTCGAGAGGCAGTTTACAGCGAAAATCTCTTCATACGTATCCGGCATGACAGTGTTGGCAAGCCATGCAGCCAGATGGTAAACAATCTCGCTGTCAGAGACGATCCGTTCCAGTACAGGCAAATCAAGGATGCCGCCTTCAACAAGGGTAACTTTTTCAAGCTTGCCTAGGCGCCGTGCCTTGGAAGAATCCAGGCTTCGGCAACTGGCCGTGATCTGCCGAAGCCCGGGAGCCTTGGATAGCAGGAGTTGGATGAATTCGGATGCTACCGTGCCAGTGGCGCCGGTTATGCCCACGGAGTTGAAAGGAAAAATCTGAGGGTTCATATTACTGCTCCATTGTGTCAGGTAAGAGTCGGTGGAATTCGTTTCTAACTACTTGGTAACACTCGCATACCCGGGCTTCAAGACCAGGCCGGTCAAGGATTGTTATATGACCACGATTATAATCGATTAGGCCGTCCCGTTGCAAATTACCGGCCGCCTCCGATACGCCTTCACGCCTCACCCCAAGCATGTCTGCTATCAGTTCCTGGGTCATCTCCAGTTCGTTGCCCCGCAGCCTGTCATGGCTCAACAGCAGCCAGCGGCATAGTTGCTGGTCTATGCTGTGATGTCTGTTGCATACCGCTGTCTGACCCATCTGGGACAACAAGGCCAGGGTATACCTTAGTAAAAGATGCTGGAATTTCCCCGAAAGACTGAATTCCTCCATGAGGCGTTTGCCGCTCATCCGATAGGCCTGACCGGCACTCTGGACCACGGCACGGTTGGTCACCGTAGCACCACCCATGAACAAGGCTATACCCAATACACCGTCATTCCCGACAACAGCCATCTCGGCAGATTGTCCATTGTCCATCACATACAACAGGGACACAATTGCAGTAGTCGGGAAATACACCCAGCCTAAACGCCCTCCGGACTCGTAAAGAACTTTTCCGAGCGGCAGAGGAACCGGTTGTAGATGGGGCAGTATGCGTTGGTACTCCGGTTCGGGCAGTACCGCCAGCAAGCGGTTTTGTCTGGGATCTTGGGCGCCAATTGTTGCGGGCATGGCATAATTCCTTTTCATTTCAAGAATTGTAGAAACGAAACCAGTCTTGTCGACAAACCGGACGGTTAAGCGCGCCACCGAACAGACGGTGTCAGCCTTTTGCGCGTACCTTCTTATTAGATCATGGAGAACCTGGGAACACAAGGAGTGTTCCTCCCTGGTGCCAAGACTCGCCCGTGTCTACGGGAACAAGCGCACCCAGTGCTCCACGATCTGATTCTGTACGTACTAAGGAGAATATGATGAAGACCAAAGGAATTCTACTGTCCCTGATCGCGCTCGTAACGGTGTCTGCTTTTCTGGGATGCAGCAATGCGGCGGGCCCCTCAGAACCCGAAGTTGACACTACAGCGCCAACGGTGATTTCTACCATGCCAGTAAATGAAGCCATAGGGGTAAGCACCATTGGTACAATTTCAGCTGAGTTCAGTGAAGCCATGGACCCTGCGACAATAGTAGCGGCAAACTTTACCGTGTTTGACAATGCGGCAACTCCTGTGGCAGTCGCCGTTAGCGTAAGCTATGACCTGCCCAATATGACTGCCAGGTTTGCGCCAACAGAGATACTGGACAATGAAACCGAGTACACGGCAACCTTGACCACTTCCGTCACTGACATTGACGGAAACACCATGGATGCGAACTATGTCTGGACCTTT
>MIBM01000060.1:14456-14770 GCA_001830645.1 Spirochaetes bacterium RIFOXYC1_FULL_54_7 | reverse complement strand
GTATGCCGCCGATATGACATCCCCTACGCCAACGATGATGACCACTGCCATCTCGGATATGGAAACCGCCTATACCGATGCGGCTGGTCGTGTTGATCCTGATTACTTGAACGCTGGTGCTGGCGAAATAGGTGGAATGACACTGACTGCTGGCTTGTATAACTGGACTTCATCAGTTTCCATTTCGTCAAACCTTACCGTCTCAGGTGGTGCCAATGATGTGTGGATCTTCCAGATGACTGGTGACTTGAGCTTGAGCAACGGGTTCAATGTCTTCCTTGAAGGTGGAGCCCAGGCCAAGAACATCTTCTGGC
>MIBM01000060.1:13798-14380 GCA_001830645.1 Spirochaetes bacterium RIFOXYC1_FULL_54_7 | reverse complement strand
CAATACCGGAGCGTCGATTAACGGCAAGCTCCTGGCTCAGAGCCAGGTGGCCCTTGACCAGGCTACGGTAACGGACGTCGAATAAGCAGCAGGGCTGAGGGCCGAAAACTGCCCCCAGCTGGATTGGATTGACAACAGCGCCGGATGGGAAACCATCCGGCGCTTTATTAGTCACATCGAGTATGCGATGGCGGTAGACCAGATAGTCCAGTCAGCAATAAAATCATAGGTAGATGGTTATCGTCCGGGTACCCTGATAGGTATCATTGCAGCCAGGCAGCAGGGAGTCACGATATGGATCAAGTCCGATGGGGAATGATAGGCATTGGTGATGTCACCGAGCGCAAGAGCGGGCCTGGTTTATACAAAGCCACTGGATCGATGCTCCGCGGCATCTACGGGCGCAATGCGCGGAAGGCCAGCGATTTTGCCCGGCGTCATGGGGTCGATATTGTCTATGATGCCGTAGATGAAATGCTGGCGGATCCGATGATAGACGCGGTGTACCTGCCTGTTCCGCCGAAATACCACAAGGAGTATGCCCTGCGCTGTCTGGAAGCGGGCAAGATTCCGTATATCGAA
>MIBM01000060.1:11136-13764 GCA_001830645.1 Spirochaetes bacterium RIFOXYC1_FULL_54_7 | reverse complement strand
TTCAGGCGAGATAGGCCGGCTCAGGTGTGTGGAACTCAGGCAGATCCAGCCGCCGGATCCCGCAGAGCTGGATGGCTCGGCCCTGCCCTGGCGTCTTGATCCGGCAATTTCCAGTGGCGGAAAATTCGTGGATATGGCTGTGCATGTGCTGGATATACTGGATTTTCTGGTCGGCAGGATAGTCGAAGCCAAGGGTATGGCGGCAAATCTGGGTGGTCTGTACCAGGCTGAGGATACAGTCTCCGCCAGCTTCCGATTTGAAAATGGCGTGCTTGGTAGCGGCTTGTGGTGTTATGTGGGTGACCATTCGGAGGAGTCGGTTCGCATTGTAGGCGAGCGGGGTTCCATCAGCTTCGAGGGCATGGCCTATGGACCCATTACTGTTCAGCGTGGTTCAACGAAGACCGTACACCAGTTCGTGGCTCCCGAACACCTTGGCATGCCATACATCCAGAGCATTGTGGATGAATTGCTGGGCCACCGGAAAAGCCCAGCCGATCTGCAGGCGGCCGCAAACACCACCTGGGTCACCGACCATATACTTGCGGACTACAGGGCCAAGACATAAGGAACGAACACTGGTGGTGCCGTAAGGATTGGAAATGGTTTGGTGTCATGACGTCATGTGGTTCTGGCCCGTATCCTGTCCATGATGAAGCTTGCTTTGGCTGTGGAGTCTACATCAGCCAGAATGAACAGCCTGTCGTTGTCCAAGTGGCTGCAAAGGCTATCGATCTCTGCACCGAAGTCCGCGCTACCACCATGGGCTCCGGCATAGAGTACCTGCACGCTCTTGCCCGCATCCTGGATGCGTTTCAGCAAGTCTATCCACTGGGATGGCAGGGGACTGCCTGCTCCCTGGATCCACTGGATGCAGTTGATTTCATCAATGGCAAGCAGGGTCGGCAGATGGCGTATGGCATCGGGGCCGTCCAGGTGGTAGATGATGCTGTCCGCATGTCTGCAGCAGGCCAGGGTGTCGGGCAGGCAGAACTCTTCGAACATGTCCGGGCCAATAAGGCACGAGAGATCATTCTGGCCCAGGCAGAGGAAACGGCCGGCGCTCCAGCCACCGGTCCAGTTGCCGGTACCCTGGTCAGTGGGCAGGATGAGCGCGCTTACCTCATCAACTACCGAAATCCATAACCTGGTCATCTGGGCCATGGCTGCTTTGATGGTGTCGGGCTCATTGATCAAGTCCATCATCAGCCGCTGTGGACCTCGCATGGCACCCAGGGCATCGATACCGGTATGCAGGTCGGGATAGGCTGTTGTCCATCGGTCCTTGCCTCGGGCAACCGACGCCTTCATGGTAGCCCAGTAGGTCTGCCACCAGCGTCCATTCCGGTTGATTTCAAAGTCAGGGAAGTCTGCCCAGTCTTCTACGAAAGGTTTTGTCCAGGAAGTATTGTCCTGGGTACTGAAGCTTAGATCTCCTCCAAGCCAGGCGGCAAACTGATCCGGCCCCAACCAAGGCATATGCACAGGCAGGGCATCTGCGTGGAATCCTGTGGTTGCCAGGTTGTGTTCGGTTTTGGCGAGCTGATAGGCAACGTCGGTCCACTGCTCTTCGTCTGTTTCCGGCGGGACTGGAGCTATTCCGCTGGGATGCTGGTTTTGTACGGTAAGCCACAGCAGAGGTCCGCCAGTCAGGTTCCCACTCCAGAAAGCCTCGTTCCGTTCCATTGCCTTGTACAGCTGGTCTTCAGGTATCCAGGGTGTTTTCATCTCATATTCTCCTTGAATCAATACCGGTTATATGCCGGGAGTATTGGCGGCAAAGGGGCAGCAAGGCCAGGGCGAGCAAGGCTGTGGAAATACCCATCATGATAAAAGCCTTTGAAATGCCCCAGGCATCGGATAGAGCACCCATTATTACGGGTCCTGCAACCATTCCTATACCGTAACTTGCCTGGTAGAACCCCATGGAGGTGGCTCGATGGCTTTCCGGTACACTCTGTATTGCAATGGACATGGCCATAGTGAACGCGACACCGCGACCAAGCCCCGCTACGATCTGGATGGCAGTCAGGGATGAAAGAGAGGGCATCAAAGGTATGGAAGCCGTCGATAGGGCAAAAGCCATGATTCCCCACATAGCCAGCGAAAGTTCATTGGACCGGACTACCAGGTTGGTGTTCCCTATAAGCGATGAAAAAGCTCCTGAGATGGTTGCGATTACCGATAGCATTGCCAGGGCCGAGCCAGTTGCCTTGAACTGTATCCGGGCATACAGGGGAAGGAAACCGAAGGTAGTCGCATATGTAAGCATTTGAACCAGAATGGCGAAGGCTGCTATTGCCAGCAGACTGGGTGAACGCATGGCCTTGAAAGAAGCCTGGAAGGATCCAGGCTCGGTTGTTCTGGATCCCTTCTCGACAACAAACCAGGATATTCCCAAGCCGACCACGGCAGTAAAGGCGCTGAGCATAAAGACTGAATCTATGGATGTGAGATCCGCCAGTGCTCCTCCGCAGAGTAAAGCCAGGGTCTGGGCCGTCATAGCAGTGGCGTTCAGAATACCGAGGGCCTTGGATGGATTAGCCTCGGGGAAATACTTAGGATATAGAATGTTGAAGTGTATCCAGTTGGTGGCAGCGACTCCGGCAAGGGTACGCGCAACCAGGA
>MIBM01000060.1:6012-11104 GCA_001830645.1 Spirochaetes bacterium RIFOXYC1_FULL_54_7 | reverse complement strand
GCCGCAGACAACAGCGAGAAGACAAAACTCAGTTTGATGAAGATCTTGCGCCTCCCAAGACTGTCCGACAACAGGCCTAGTGGAATGCGCAGGAAAATCTGGATGAAACCGAAGCTGCCAACAATGATGCCTGCCATGGCATGGGAGGCCCCAAGACCCTCGACGTAGGGGGTGAGTAGTGAGATATAGGTGGTTATGGAAAACCAGAGCAGGCTGGCAGCCATGATCACCGGGGCATGCCGGGAGTTTCTGTGGTTTTTTCGGGTCGACCGAGCCAGTGGTACCACCGTTCCCTCCTTGTTTCCCCGGATAGCTGAAACACAATAAATGACCGAAAAAATCGGATAAATGTGTGTATCAGTCAAATATCATAATATTATTAATAGTTTCATTCAGTCAAGACGAAAATATGTATATATATTGATTGAGACGATCATGCAGTTGACGATTCGGGTATTAGAAGCTACAATGCAGGCAACAATTATGAAACTAACCAAAGAAACCAGGCTGGTCGTACTGGACGCCCTTGAGGCCAGGACAAAGTTGAACGTACTCGAAGTCACCAGACTGATCGACGTTTCCGAGGCCACAGCCCGGCGTTTGTTTGGCCAACTGGAAAAAGAAGGGCTCGTGATAAGGACTCTGGGCGGTATCCAGCTCAGGCGTTCCTCAGGAGCAAGCTATTCCTTTGCAACCTCGGTATCCCTGCATCCCAAGGAAAAAATAGCCATTGCAAACCGGGCTGCACAGGAAATCGTCTCCGGTGACCATCTGTTCCTTGATTCCGGAACGACTGTCCAGGCACTTGCCCAGGCTCTTGCGCGTCGTATCGAACAGGAGCAGCTTGAAGATATACGGGTCGTGTCCAACTCCCTTACTCTTACCGATATTCTTACTCCTTTCTGCAAAGTAGTGTTGATCGGCGGGGAGATCAGACCGGAACGCCGGGATACTTGTGGTTTCATAGCGGAGGAGATGCTCAAACGCCTGCATGTAAAAAAGGCTTTTCTGGGTTGTGATGCCCTGCATTTCCGGAGTGGATTCATGACCACTGACGAGCGGACGGCCAGAATGAACGAAATCATAATCACCAATGCCACTCAGGTTTTGATCCTGGCAGATTCTTCAAAAATCGGTCAGGCTTCATTCGTCAGCTATGGACCACTGGAATGTGCAGATGCCTGTATAGTGGATGCCGGACTTTCAAGGGAACTGGCCGACAAGCTGATACCACGTATTGGACGTTTGATCCTTGCCGAATAAGAGTTTCCCTTTGTAGTTCCCGTCAATTACCGGTATCTCCATAAAAATTGTTCGTCATCCCCGCCAGCACAACTCAGGCTATTGTGGATATACGATCCTGTCATCCGAATTTTCGAATAGAACAAGCAAAAAGACAGAAGTTTTATTATCAATACGCTTAGATAAATCATAAAAATGACCAAGTCAAAAAAAATATTGACAAATTGAATCTTTGAGTAATAAGATGGCTCTATCTTGTTTGTGGTGGAGGCTTCTGTATGAAAAAGATCCTGATTCTATTGCTCGTACTATTGGCTTTTGGCTTTCAGGGCTGGGCTGCCGGTGGCACAGAGGCACCTACTGGTCCGGTTACCCTTCGAATAATGTCGCCGGCCAGCGATTTTACCGATGAATGGATAGCCGCCTGGAACACCGCCAATCCCAACATCCAGTTGATCCGGGAAGAGGTCAATCAGGCCAAGTGGATCGCTGACCACCTTGCGGGTACACCGGCCGATATCATCAATGTAGGAGCAGGCGCTGACATTCCATACTTTGCAAGACGCAATCTACTGCTCGATCTTACCAAGTACTTCAGCGGCAGCAGCAAGATCGGCCCGGATATCGACAAGGAAGGCTCCGGATCCTACTTCTTTGAAAACAAGTGGTATGGACTGCCCAAGGACTACAACAACGTAACAGCCATCACCTACAACAAGGAAATGTTCACCAAGGCCGGCATTCCTTTCCCCAGTCAGACAGTACCGATGACCTACGATGAGTTCTATGCTCTTGCCAAGAAATTGTCCCAACCCGCCAAGGGCATCTTCGGTACGGAAATCCATGGCAACTGGAGCACCTTCATCGCCAGCGACATGGCCTACATGCTCGGCAAGACCCTGCATGTCGAGAACCAGTCCAAGATGAACGGGGATCCAGTGGTCCGCAATATCTGGAAGTACTTCCTCAGACTCAGGAAAGACAATATCTCCAGCAACCTGACAAATACCCTCAGCGGCTGGGCTGGCAGTGCGTTCCAGTCGGATAATATTGCAATGGTCCAGCTTGGCTACTGGTATGGTGCTTCGTGTGCCGCCATACCTGGCTTTGACCAGAAATACGGCTGGGCTCCGGCTCCGGTGATGGTGAAGGGTGGAACCAGGGTAACCAACAGCCTTGGAGCTACCGGCTTTGTGATCAGTGCAAAGACGAAGTATCCCGATCAGGCCTTCAAGGTATTCGAGTGGTACATGGCTGACAAGCCTGGTATAGAGCGAGCCGAAACCGGTTGGGGCATCCCTCCTCTTAAATCCCTGCAGTCCAAGCTGCCTTACGGCAATGCCTTTGACAAGGCCAGGAAGGACATCGCACTTGAGGAAGTCAAGTATATGAGGCCTCCCCAGACATCCTGGTATACCCGGAATGAAGTATACCTGAATAACTGGAAAGAAGCCGAACGCGAATATCTCTCCGGCAAGCTGACCGAAGATGGTGCCATCGACATGTTCTACAAGAGCATGAATGAAGCACTGGCCCTGGGCAAGCAAGAGGTAGGGGAGTGACAAGCTGCTGATAGCCCTGGCACAGGCGCTCCCATGGTGGCCTGTGCCAGGTTGAATCCTGTCTTTTCCCTTGTCGGGATGCATGCACCTTGCCATGTCCGAGTCCATGGGGATAATCAAAACAAACTGTGGGAGGTCTGCATGAAATCAAAGCTTCGCACATCGACGTTCTTTGAACGGGAGAAACGAAAGTCGTTTTACCTGTTCATGTCCCTCTGGATTCTGGGCTTCGCTGTCTTTCAGCTGATCCCGATACTGTGGGGTTTCAATGCCAGTTTGACCAACCGCATGGCCTTTTCTCTGAAGGTCAAGTTTGTTGGTTTCGAGAATTACCTGAAAGTATTCGCTGACGAGGGAGTCTTCCAGTCGATCTATGCGACCTTCATCTTTTCCCTCCTCAATACTGTCATCCAGGTGGCCCTTGGATTTGCCTTGGCCCTTGTGGTCAACACCAGGATCAGAGGCAAGGGTTTCTTCAGGTTATTCTATTACCTCCCGTATGTCATTCCTGTGGTGGCTACAGGCTGGATACTCCGCATCTTCTTTGACAAGAATGTGGGTACCCTGAATATCCTCTTGTCCAATCTTGGAATCATAAGCCAGAACATCAGTTGGCTGGGCGACCATACCCTGTTCACGGTACTGGCGGCTGGCTTCTGGCGGGTGGGCTGGAGCATGCTGATATTTCTTGGCGGTCTGGCCACCATTCCATCCGAACTGTACGATGCGGCTGATGTGGATGGGGCTGGCCCTGTACGAAAGCTCGGAATAATTACTCTCCCGATGATCAGTCCGTTCATTGCCTTCCAGTGTGTGGTCAGCTTCATCTACGGCATGCAGGAGTTCATCCTGCCCTACCTCTTGAACCCGACCGCCATTCGTGGTGGCCAGGTAACCATGGAGAATCCACCGCGGGCAACGTTCTTCATTCTTCCAAAGGGCTATGACCTGATCTTCAACAAAGGAAGACTGGCATATGGTTTTGCCGTGCTCTGGGTAACCTTCATCATCATCCTCGTGCTCAGCCTCATCTATGCCCGTATTGCCAAGAAATCAACCTACTCAGAGATGGATGGCTGATATGAAAACAACACCGAAGACCATCATACAGAGCGCTTTTTCATATGCACTGCTTATCGGTATCCTGTTTGTATTTTTCCTGCCGATCATCAGCATGCTCAGTGTGTCGTTCAAGACCGAGGCCGAAATATTCCGGTCGTCACCGTCGCTGTTCCCGGCCAGCATCAATCTTGATAATTACGGCAGGGCTCTGACGCGACTGAATCTTGGAGCCTATCTGTACAACACCCTTGCGACCTCCATCATGTATACCCTGGCCTGCACATTCTCCAGCGCAATGGCGGGTTACGCCCTTGCCCGCTTCAATGTGCGTGAAAATGGATTCTTCTTTACCCTGGTCCTGTCTTCCATGATGATCCCGTACATAATCACACTGATCCCATTTTATCTACTGGTCAAGGATCTGGGTTTAACCAACCGTCATGTTTTGTGGCTTCTGTATGGCCTTGGCGGCGCTCCCTTCCTCATCTACCTCTTCCGCCAGTTCTTCGCGACCATACCGGCCTCCCTTGAGGAATCCGCCAGGATGGATGGCGCAAAACCCTTGCGGATTTTCTTCAGCATCATGTTGCCCCTTGTCAAATCGGGAACCATCATCAGCGCGATTTTTGCCTTCCAGTGGTCCTGGCAGAATTACCTGATGCCTGCGTTGTTCCTGAGTTCCCTCAAAACGACTCTGGCAGTACAGATCAATGTGGCCTTCCAGGACATTCAGCAGAACATACTTCTAGGGGAGTTGATGGCAGGTGTCATGTATTACATCGCTATTCCCCTGATCCTGTTTTTCGTGTTCCAGCGCTACATCATGCAAGGCATGCTTGAAGGCGGCGTCAAGGGCTGACCAGGCTGGACTGTTCGCATCCCAAGGATACCAGGCAAATAATGATTGAAATGGTCAATACATCTTGACACATAGCAATAAAATGAATAGGATAAGCATAATTCTATTAACTCGATCAAAAGGTGGATTGTCATGCAGACACGCGTTGGCTTGCTGGGTTTGTATCTTGAATTGTATGATCTCCGGTCTCCCGAGGTAAGGGACGAGATCAACGGATTCCATGCCCTGGTTGCCCAGGCGCTCAGAACCAAGGGACTGCAGGTAGAGGTACAGGCACCCTGCAGGATTGCTCCTGAGTTTGCCTCTGCGGTTGCGGCTTTCGAGAAGGCAAAGGTCGATGCGATTGTAACCCTTCATCTTGCCTACT
>MIBM01000060.1:5215-5804 GCA_001830645.1 Spirochaetes bacterium RIFOXYC1_FULL_54_7 | reverse complement strand
GGATGTGCTTGACCGCGTCGTCAACAGGGCTCGTGGTATTGCAGCGGCCAATCGTTTCCGGGGAGCCAGGGTAGGCCTTATAGGTGACGCCTTTGTGGGTATGGGAGATTTCTTTGTTCCCGAGTCCGAGCTTGCCGCACGCTATGGAATAGAAGTAAAGCACTGGCCCGGGGTGGCGACCAAGAGGGATGAAGCAAGCATCCGGGCTCTGATACACGCAGAAACCGATTACTGCAAGGCGTTCATCAAGCTGGATGGTGTTCCGGAAGATATATTGGCTGGCAACCTGCGCCTTGGCATTGAACTGCGGGACTGGATGGACAAGGAAAGGCTGACGGCTTTCTCCTTCAACTTCCTGGCGGTCAAGAAAAACCAGAGTGTGGATAGGGTGCCGTTCTTCCATGCCGCCGTAGCCATGTATGAAGGCAAGGGGTATGCGGGAGAGGGCGATGTGTTGACTGCGGCCCTGGTGGCTGCGCTCCTGGCACTTAATCCTGTGACCTCCTTTACCGAGATGTTCTGCCCCGACTGGGCGGGTGGACGCATTTTCCTGAGCCATATGGGAGAAATCAATCCGAGGGTCTGTGGT
>MIBM01000060.1:3517-5192 GCA_001830645.1 Spirochaetes bacterium RIFOXYC1_FULL_54_7 | reverse complement strand
AGAGAACAAGTATGTGGATGCCGAGCCGACCGTTTATTCACGGGGACAATTCATGCCTGGAAAGGCCGTGCTGGTGAATCTCGTACCAATGGACAAGGGCCCCTGGCGGCTGGTCGTGTGCCCTGTGGATGTAGAAAAGGGTGAAGGCGAGAATTTCAGGAACTCGGTGCATGGCTGGATTCGCCCCAGGATGGATCTGGCAGCCTTCCTGACTGAGTACAGCAAGGCAGGTGGAACCCATCATTCAGCACTTGTATACGATGAGAGTGTGGATACCATTGCGGCCTTCGGCCAGGCACTCGGCTTCGAGGTATGCACAATAGGAGGTGAAGGCCATGGCAGCGCTCTTTGAAGTCAACGAGGTGGACTCACGTATCTATCGTGAGGAACTGAAGGATTTTCTCCCTCCAAAGATGATAGACATCCACACCCATGTATGGCTGGACAAGCACCGGGCCAAGGTTCCCGAGGCCAAGAGGCGCGCAGTCACTTGGCCGTCCCTGGTGGCAGCAGAGAATTCCATAGAAGACCTTCAGGAAACCTATCGCCTGATGTTCCCCGGAAAAGAGGTGACACCGCTTATCTTTTCGAGTTTGAAAAGGAATGACGATTATGACGGCATGAACCGCTACATTGCCGAGTGCGGAGCCAATCATGGTGTTCCTACCCTCCTGTATGCTTTCCCTGAGTGGAGTGCGGAAGAGTTGCTGCTACGTATACTGGCAGGCCGACACCTGGGCATCAAGGTATATCTCAACCTTAGCCCGTCATATATCCCCGAAGCAGAGATACGCATCTTTGATTTCATTCCGCCACACCAGCTTGAACTATTGAACCGGCATGGCATGATGCTCATGCTGCATATCCCACGCCACGGCCGCCTGGGTGATCCGGTGAACCTTGCCCAGATGATGGAGATAGAGGAACGGTATCCAAAACTACGGGTGGTGTATGCACATATCGGCAGGGCATATTGTCCGGAGGATTTCGGGAATGCTTTCGAGGTTCTCAAAAAGACGAAACGGCTGATGATCGACTTCTCGGCTACCACCCAGGAAGAAGCCATGTACAAGACCCTTGAGGCTGTTGGCCCCAAGCGGCTCCTGTTTGGTTCCGATCTGCCTATTCTGCGCATGCGGATGCGCCGGGTTTGCGAAGGTGGGCGGTACATCAATATAGTACCCAAGGGCCTTTATGGGGATGTCTCCGGCGATCCGAACATGAGGGAAGCCAGTGCCAAGGAAAGCGGGCAACTCAGCTTCTTCATGTACGAAGAATTGCGGGCCTTCAGGAAGGCTGCCACCCGCATTGGCCTGGACAGGAAACAGCTTGATCAGGTTTTCTACAGGAATGCCCGGGAGCTGATAAACGGAACAGCCAAGGCCGTGTATGGCGAGGCCTTGCTGAAATGATTACCGGCAAGGCCGATGCCGGCACCGGAAGACAAGCTCAGGCTGGAGACTGCTTTATTGGCCTTGATCTTGGCAGCACGGCAATCAAGGGTGTAGCTGTATCGGCGGCAGGACAGATTGTCGCTTCGGCCTCCACAGCCATACAACGCTTGCCGGCAGCTGACAGTGCCTGTTTCGAGATTGACCCTGAAGCCTTCATAATTTCCATCTTCAAGCTCATCGCACAGCTGTCATCAGGTTCGGGTAAAGTCCGTGGGATTTCA
>MIBM01000060.1:1020-3444 GCA_001830645.1 Spirochaetes bacterium RIFOXYC1_FULL_54_7 | reverse complement strand
TGGATGAAAGGCCGCTGGATGGCAGCATCGAGGCCGCTTTTTCGTCCATTGACCCTGACCAGGTTTACCGGACTGTGGGCTGGCCGCTGTCCAGGCAATTTCCGTTTGGCCGACTGCTCTGGTTAAGAAAGAATCAACCAGACCTGCTTGGCCGTTGTACCCGGATTTGTACAGGCAATGACTGGCTTGGCCTACGGCTTACCGGAAACTGGGTCATAGACCGGTCAACGGGATCAACCATGTATGTATATGACCAGATGGCCGTCAAGAAGCATGAGGCCAACCTGGCCAGCCTGGGCCTGGCACCGGAACTGTTCCCTGAACTTCTGGAATCGGGTACTTCCTTTGGAAGGATCCGCGCGGAGGCACAGTCAGCAACTGGCCTTGATGAGAGTTCAGAGGCTGTACTTGGTTCCTTTGACCACCCTGGTGCTGCCCGGGCCTTGGGTATACACCGGCCAGACCAGCTTCTGTTGTCATGTGGAACCTCCTGGGTAGGACTTGTCGTGCTACCAGACCGGACGGCTGGGCTGGATGCACGCTTGTTGCTGGATCCCTATGAATCAGGGAGCGGAGGCAAGTGGTGCGGTATGTTCAGCCTCATGGGCATTGGCAAGCGCATAGACGCATGGTTCGACACCATCTTTGCTGTGGGCCAGAAGTTGATTCCCGAACTGAAGCAGGATTCGGCAGCAGGGACAGCAGCTGGGACACAATCAAAATTCGTATTGATGAACCAGTTGGCAGCCGCTGTCGATCCATCTGGTTCCATACCGGAAATTGATCTGGCTGCAATGAGGCCGGAACAGCCCAGGGTCGTATCCATGCTTTCTGGATTTGGTCCGGGAGCTGTGTTCCGTGGGCTGATGGAGAGTACAGCCTTCGAGTTCCGCCGGATGCTGGCAGAGCGCTGGCCGCTCTCGGAGTCAATGAAGGAAGTAATGATGGTCGGAGGGCCAGCCAATAGCCTGATCTGGCGACAGATAGTGGCCGATGCCATGAACCGCCCGCTGGCCGTGCGGTTCGCCTCCCATGCCGGAGCTGTGGGTGCCGCCATGATGGCTGCAAGGGGTACCGGGTATAAACTGGATATGCTGGAGCCGGTAGTTCAGATCCAGCCTGATCCCAAGGCTTCACGCATCATGGATGGGCGCTTCAAGCGGTTCATGGAGCGCTCTGAATGAACCTGGACTCATTATATGGAGGTGGTTATGAGCAATGAATGGAAAGGCTTCGTGCCTGTAAAGGAGTCCTTGCGTACAATGCTCGGGCATGACTATATCGAACGGGTGCTTACCGCCGCCTCGTATTTCGAACCCTGGCGAATGGCTGAACTGAAGGCAGTTGCTGAAGAGCTGGTTGATTTCCATCCCAGCGCCATGCAGAAACATGCAGATGAACTTTTGCATTCTGTAGGCGCTGTGGTTTGCCCTTCCCTTGCAGAAAGCTCGTCTGGTGCACCGACTGATGCCTTCCGGAAGGCCCAGAATATCAAAGCCTCGCCTCTGGTAGGGTATTCTTTTCTTCGTATCGGTGAGGATGGCAAACTATATCTGATCTCAAAAAGTGAACATTACCATGCATCCCTTGGCCATGCATTCCCCGGTTATAAACTTATAGAGAATGCACGCAAGCTCGGGATTGCAAATATCACGCATAACAATACCCGCGGCCATATCCAGCGTCTGCTGGAACGGGAACTTATACGCATAGTGAACAGCATAGAAACCGGTTCAAAGGCTGAAAAACTTGTTGACCAGGCTATCTCTTCAAAAGACCCTCATGTTCTTAACCGGGTCATCAATCTTGAAACCGGCAGTATAGCTTGCGAGGCAGCCCTGAAGATGATGCTCGCACGCTTTTATAGTCATGAGGCCAATGGCAAGGATCCGGAATTTGCAGGGAAGATTCCGGTAATCCTGGTAATGGCTGACAACAATGATGGTCTCCAGGCTAATTACCATGGCACCAACATTCTCAACCAGATGCTTCGCGGGATGTGGCCGTCCATGTATGCAAAGCTCGAGGTTGCCGGTGCGATGGTAGTAAAGGCAGTGAAGATCAATGACATAGCCCATTTCAGGAAGACCGTGGAGACCTGGGACTCGGGGAAATACAAGATAGCAGGTTTCTTCCACGAGATTATCTTGATGAACTACGGAGCGATCAAGCTAGGCAAGGAGTACCTGCTTGAAGCCTACCGGGTCTGCGATGCCCACGATATCCCGGTATGCTGTGATGAGATCCAATCCTGCATCTGGTATCCGGGGCTTTTCCTGTTCAGCGAATACGGGCTAAAACCCGATTTTGTAACCCTTGGCAAAGGCTTCCCTGGTGGACAGTATCCGGCATCAAAAGTAATAACCACCGCTGCAATGGACAACCTGAGCCAGTTCGGCGCACTGGTTACCAATGGCCAGGAGG
>MIBM01000060.1:0-977 GCA_001830645.1 Spirochaetes bacterium RIFOXYC1_FULL_54_7 | reverse complement strand
GGCCAATGAAGAACCGACCCGCATGGTTGGCGACCATTTCGAGGCAGCCCTCAGGGAAGCGGCAGGACGCCATCCAGCCTTGATCAATAAGGTTGAAGGCTTCCGCCTGCTGTCATCACTGTATTTCCATGATGCCGAGAAGGCCATAGCCTTTGTCCGCATCCTGAACAAGGAATGCATCGATATCAGTGCCCATACCTACAAGGCCAATTGCGAACCGTCTGCACTGTTGAAACTTCCCTTGACTGCCACACCAGCGTTGGCTGATTTCCTTGTCGGACGAATTGAAACAGCTCTGGCAGAACTTGAAGCCGGAGGTAAATGATGAAAAGCGAGATCCGTTTTGGTGTAATAGGTTGCGGCTTGATGGGTAAGGAATTTGCCAGTGCGGCAGCTCGTTGGTGTCATCTGGATGAGGATCTGCCTCGACCTGTGATTACCGCCGTCTGCGATCCGAACCCTGCTGCTGCTGCTTGGTTCAAGGACAACTTTCCTACGGTAAAACTGGTTACCACCGATCACCGGCAGTTATTGGCCAGTAACCAAGTTGACGCCGTTTACTGTGCGGTTCCCCATGATCTGCACGCAGACGTCTACATAGATGTGATAGAAGCAGGCAAGCACCTGCTGGGTGAAAAACCGTTTGGTATCGACCAGGATGCAAATAAGCGCATCATGGAGGCCATCCGCCAGCATCCCGGAGTGCTGGTCAGATCTTCTTCCGAGTTTCCCTTTGCCCCGGCAATGCAGCGCCTGTGCGACATGATAGACAACAAGGAGTTCGGCCGCATCATACAGGTTGACGCCGGCTTCATCCATTGCAGCGATCTTGATCCTGGCAAGCCCATCAACTGGAAGCGCATCATAGCCAGGAATGGCGAATACGGTTGCATGGGCGATCTTGGTCTGCACGTCTGCCACGTACCCTTCCGCGCAGGATGGGTCCCTCGCAATGTACGCGCCATCCTTTCCAAGAT
>MIBM01000059.1 GCA_001830645.1 Spirochaetes bacterium RIFOXYC1_FULL_54_7 | reverse complement strand
CGGCTTACAACTCTGACCACAAATTTTGACTCCCCCCCATCGGACCCATCTGGTACACAGAATGACATTTTGCTTGCCTATGCCAATCAGTTCACTGCGGTGGAACACATTCTTCATGAGGTGAATGGCAACCACACAGCCCATCCGAGCAGCCTATCTAGTCATGCGACCACATTGCAGGACAATGACAAGGTGGTATTGCTTTCCTACCTGATCCAACAGCTTCAAACCCGCTCGACCGGAGCAGTTCAAAGGGATATGGACTTCGACCCCACCGGCACCATCAACCTGTCCTCTAATACTTTGGAGCTACTGTCAGACCGTAAGGCATCAATGTCGGTCAACACCCCAGGACAGTACCGCTATTATTCCGCCTCCCACCCCAATCCGGCTCAACAAGGGGATGCTGATATCACTAGGCCGACAACGAGTGGTGGGACTACCACGACCCCCACATCGGACTCACCCACCCTATCTGGGGATCAACGTGCAGAGCACACCCAGATGAGCCCACAGGAAGCTGTGCGGTATTTGCGGCAGGCATACATTGCAGAGCGGGGGCAATCTCCTCCAGATGCTGTATTGGCTGTAATGTCAGCCCAGTGGGCGCTGGAGAATGGTGCTCGTGGTCAGGGTATGTATAACTTCAATTTTGGAGGGGTGAAGGCAGGAAACCGTTGGGTGGGTGGGAGAGTACATCTTGGAACCCAGGAGGGAACCACAAATGCGGATGGTACTGTAACCCTTCATGATACTAATGCTTGGTTTAGGGCATATGGGTCAGCAGAAGAGGGGTCCAGAGACTACTTGCGAAACCTCCTGCATAACCACGGAGAGGCAATTGATCAGGTACTGACCACAGGGAACATTGACCTGTATGCCCCGCAGTTATCGAGAAGTGGATATTCCACCGGGGATCAGGGGCAGTATGCCCGTAACATCCACAGATTGGCGACAACTTCCCTTAGGGAGTGGATCCCTCAGAGCCAGACAACGGAGGATACAGCCCCAACCCCAGGGACCCAGAGTAGTAGCACCCATGTGAACCCGGAGGAGGACTTGACCACAACGGTGGTTCGTCAGGCGTCAAACATTGAGGGGCTTCCTGAGGATAGGCGCCAGGACTTCGTGGAAATAGGCACCAAACACCGTCCTACCAAAGGGTTGCGGGTCCGTACCTTCACTAACACCAGGATCGTGCCTACCAGTGAGATTGTGTCCCTTACGTTTGGTACCAGTCAGATCAGTAGGCCCACGAGGGGAACCTCCACGGTTCTCGCCGTTGGGCACACCCCACAGTCGGCCATTGTTTTCATTAACAGTTGCCTCGCAGGCACTGCAACATCCCTTGTCCGGGCTCTAACCAACAACATGGCGGCCGTGTTGGGGAACATGACAATGATTAGGCCCCCCTCCGAGGCAATTCAGGGGGCCATCACAGGCATCGCCAACCTCAATACTGCTACAGGTCCCATTGATGGAACCCCCAATATCTCAAATGGTACCCCGAATGACGTGGACCCAAGCAACACCGGGATGCTGACCAACAGGCATCATACTATGACGGTGCTAGGTGCCAAGGCCCATGCTTTGGTGCAAGAGGTGAGTCAGGCAAACAGTGAGGCTCTGGCCCAAGCTATTTCTGCATTGCAGGATCTCCCCTCAAGAACCACTCAGATCCCAGCCACAATAACACAGCTTCTTCGTCCCTGGGAGGATTCCATCACGGCATTGTTTGCTGGGAGGCCCCTTCCAAACAGCAGGCCCTTCCAGAGGTCCACAGAAACCCGGTTCGCCTCTGTGGACAACGCTACTTTTTCCCCTGTGTTTCCCGTGTCCGACGCCAAGGGCTATGAGCATTATGGGTCCTACCAATATGGCCGGGGGCTCTCCATCGAGCCGGGGGGCAACTACGAGCGGTTGATGTCAAGTGACCCCCTTCGTTTTGCCAACCCGGCAGACCTGGAAGCTCTGTTGAGGGCAATGCGCAGGCAGGATGCGGATACTGAAGCCAGGGTCTTGGCTCGAATTGCGGCCGACCCTCAATTCGCAGAAGGTGCCCAAAGGGTATTGCAGTGGGCAGAGAACCCAACAGCCGGTGCCACGGGGACCCGTACAACCCAGATCGCTAATGGGCTGCGTAACTACATCATGTCGGATCGTGATGCCGTGATGAAGCTCCCGGTCAATAACGCAGCTTTCAACCTCACCGACCTGACTCCAATGGGGGACCCATTGGGGGGCCAGGATTCCTGTGCTTGTCGTGGGGCTGAGGCGGATCTGCTTCTAGCGGCCTATATGTCTGGAGCTGAGAACACTACCTTCGTGAGTGTCCAGACTCCGGATGATGCGGCTCGATGGGTGGCGGGGCAGATGGTACAGGCGGCACCTGCCTGGGCAGCCGCTCAGTCGGCTCTACGGGGTATTACCACAGGCAGTGGGCGCCGCTCCCTCTTGGATAGTGTGTCGGGATGGCAGTCAATTGCGAGCGGGGTTCAGTCTCAGGCGGATAGTCTGGCGAGCAACCTGACGAACACAACAGGAACCAACCGGCTCAATTCGCAGGCTGCCCAAGTTGAAAGGGCATCCAATAAGATCGGCCGATGATCTCCGGGTCGGTTTGGACGACAACAAGTAGCCGGAGGTCGAGAGTCCAGTCATGTGCGGATCGTTCCATCCACACGTCAAATGCCTTTTCAATTTGGGCGTCAAGTTCCTCTGGCGACCATCGGTTAAGAGCTTGAAGGTGAGATGCTACCCGTTTTCCATCGCCCCTGGAACAGGCACGGCCCAAGTCTCTTACTTCACGGCAGGCGGGGCATAGAGCCTTGAAGCCTACC
>MIBM01000058.1:12605-13808 GCA_001830645.1 Spirochaetes bacterium RIFOXYC1_FULL_54_7 | reverse complement strand
CGAGCTGGACCCCCAGGCCCTGCATGACCTGGCCCCCAGACTGGTTGTCATACCCGGAAGCCGCAAGGGAGACCTGCCCGGCCTGGCTCCTCACCTGTGCGCCGCTTCCGCCGAGGGCCTGGACCTCCTGGAGGAAGCCCGAAGGCTCAACGACCTTGCCGTGGGCCGGGAAAGCGACCCCTTTGCCTTTGTACCCGGCGACTTCCGCTTCCGGTCCCGGGCGGCCCTTAAAATTCAGGATGGCTGTGACAACCGCTGTTCCTACTGCCGGGTCTGCCTGGCCAGGGGCAAGGCCGTCAGTCTGGATCCATCCGAAATCATAAACCGGGCCAGGATCATTGTCGTGTCAGGTATCCCCGAAATAGTGCTTACTGGAGTCAACCTGTCCCAGTACTCCTCGGGCGGTCTACGCTTCCCCGGTCTGCTGCAACTCCTGTGCAAAGAGACCGACAGTGTGGCCTTCAGGATATCCTCCTACGAGCCGGACAAGATCGACGAGGCCTTTCTTGCCGCCTTCGCGAACCCGAGGGTCAGACCCCACCTGCATCTACCGGTCCAGTCCGGCTCGGATACCATCCTGGGCGCCATGGGCCGTTCCTACCGCCGGAACCACGTGATTGCCGCTGTGGCCGGCGCCAGGGCAGCCAAAGGGGATCCCTTCATTGGAGTGGACATAATAAGCGGTTTCCCCGGCGAAACCGACGATGACTTCTCGGCCACCATCGACCTGCTTAAGCAGATAGACCCGGCCTGGATCCATGCCTTTGTCTTCAGCCCCCGGCCGGGAACCAAGGCCTTTTCCATGAAGCCCAGGATCCCCGAGCGGGTTGCTGTAGCCCGGTCCCAGACCCTTGCCGTGCTTGCCGAGGCAGGCAAGCAACGCTTTGCCGCCCGCCGCATCGGCACCGTCCTGGAAGCGGTGGCCGAAGGCCCTGTCCCTGCCAATGACAACTTTCCTGCCAGCAAAATGCTGACCGCTGTGTCGGCTGACTTCCTGCGTCTGGCCGTAAGGGGAGTTCCCCCGGGGGCAGGCACAAGTTTTCGTTGCCTGGTAACCGGCCCTTCTTTTGATAGTATTAACGACCTGATAAGTGATTATTCTTGCGATACACTATGATTTGTCTCATAAACCATAGAATAATGGAGATTTATACGATATAATCTCCATTGAACACTATGACTTATGGCCAACTTAGGAGGCCC
>MIBM01000058.1:5334-12470 GCA_001830645.1 Spirochaetes bacterium RIFOXYC1_FULL_54_7 | reverse complement strand
CTCCGCAAGCGTTGGCGACCTGCTTGCCCAGTCGGAAAGCGAAGCCTTCTACAAAACTGTTGGATCCGATCCTGCAGTCAAGACCGCAGTGCTGGGCAAAACTGCGGATATCATCAATCCGGTGAACAGTGGTGATTTTACCACCTTCGAGATCCAGGAAGCCGGCATACTCGGTGCCAGCGTCATCATCTACACCAGTCCGGCCGGTGACCTCCTGGCCAACGCGGCAGGTCTTGCAGACAGTCCTACCGAAGGAATCTCTACCATAGACGAACTGCTTGATCTGGTCCTTCCAGCCTCTGTGTACAGCGGTGATGTACTTGACGAGACGGCTTTTCGGGAAATGATTGACGCCTTCGTTGATGCCAATGCTTACTATGAAGCCATCGGCAGCAACCTGGACGGTGATTACCTCACCACAAGTGCCAGTGCCGGCGATATCGCGGTTGGAGCATTCATTGCCGCTGCCATTGGTGGTTTGACCATACCAGTCGAGTATACCGATGCAGGCGAGTATCTATACGCTGTCTTGACAGATGATGCCATCACCCCGCCGGATTTTGTGTCCCCGAATACTGATACCGGCTATCTGGCCAATATCCTGGACGCCGCCAACCTTGGCGACCTTCTTGATCTGTGAAATGAGGAGTGACGTCATGAAATACCTAGCAACCATACTGATTGCACTCACCCTCGCCTCTGGCGCTGCCTTCGGGCAGGATCGCCTGGACGCGGCAAGTCCCAAGGATCCACGTACCATGGCCATGGGCGGTGCCTTTGTTGCCATGAGCCAGGGCTACCAGAACTTCTTCGGTAATCCAGCCGGCTTTGCAGGCAAGAGGGAGTTTACCCTTTCATCGGTGAATTCCTGGGTGTACATATCGCCGACCACAGACAACATCGCCATGTTTTCGGATGCCATCAGCAGTGGTGATGTATCGTTGGGTAGTCTCGGCGAGCTTATCACCACCAATGGCCTGGGAGCCGGTATGTCCTTTGGTACCGGCCTTACCGGTGGTGGCCTGGGCTTGGGAGTGGTAGGCGGTTTTGATGCCTATGTCCGGGGCAGAAGCGCTGTCGGGGCTTCGGGTACCATGGATGGCCAACTGGCGGCGATTGTTGGCATTGGCCTTCCCCTCCGGCTCTTCGGCCTTGATCTAAGCGTTGGCGGCAACCTCCGGCCCTTCCTGCGCATGAGTGGTCCGATCGAGGCCACGGAACTTCTCGGGCTTCTGGGTGACGATGAAGTTGACCCCATGACAATGAGGGTGGATGTAGGCTTCGGTCTTGCAGCTGACCTTGGCCTGAAGCTTAATTTCGGGCGCCTGGCATCTGTTGGTCTGGCTGTCCGGGACATCAGCACCGACCAGATCTTTGCCATCAGCAATCTTGGAGACACCCTGGACAGCCTGGGCACCGGCAATTTACCTCCCGGAGATGAAATCACCTATACGGTGTTGCCCAATATTGCCCTTGGTGTCAGCCTGCGGCCCTTGCCTGCAGCCATTTCCAGACTGATTGATGTACTCATCATTGCCGAATTGCAGGATATTCCAACAGTCGTGGCAGACGAAAAGTCTTTCATGCATATGGTACATCTGGGCACCGAAGTGGATCTCCTGAGCGGCTTCATAGCTCTGCGCGGCGGCCTGAACAAAGGTTACATCTCCTTGGGTGCAGGTATGGACCTGGCCATCCTGGAGTTCAATATCGCGGTCTTCACCGAGGAGCTCGGCGTGTTGCTGGGCGACAAGCCGCGTACAGGTGTATCTGCAGAGTTCGCAATCCGCTTCTGAACGGCGGCACTTGCGCCGATACTATAACAGTAGTCCCCGGATGATCGTCCGCCCCTTCCGGGCGGACGCTTGTCCCCAAGCAGAAAGGACTGGCGACAGTGAATAAAACGACAAGCCGTGCCATCATGGCGCTCCTGATTCTGGTCCTTCTCGTCTCATGCCAGCAATTGTTTACCACCTCACTGGGCACAGCCTTGGCCAGGGATGGCTATCCGGACCTTTCCGATGTCTCCCTCGAGGATGCCCTGTCCTTATTGGCCGATGCCCAGGGTGATCAGGACCTTGCGGTGGCCTTGGTAGCCCCCTTGTATACCGCAGCCTTGGAGGCTACTCCCGGTAGCGCAACCTACGACAAAGCCGCAACCGCCTTGGTAGAAGCCGTCGTTATATCCTCCGGGATAGGAACGGCCATTACGGACGGTCTCCAGACCTATCTCGATGATGGTGAGGATGCCCTGGACATGGATACCCTGCTGGCAACTATAACCGTATCTGATTCTGCAGTTACTTCACTTCAATTGATCGCAGAATCACCTCCGGCCAGCATGACAGCCACCCAGGCCTATACTGCCGCCGCAACCCTGATGGTGGCGATCCTGCAAGATACATCGACGTTGAGCCTTGAGAATGCAGAAGCTACCGATTTTGAAGACGCCGATCCGGTTCTGTATGCCGCAGCCTTGGATCTATTCAACCATGCCCAGTCCCTTGATACTACAGATAGCATGTTTGGAAGTATTTTTGGAGAATTACCTTTTTTACCGTGATGACGAATCCGTTTCGTTGAGGAACAACTATGAGAAAACCAGCCCTTGCGGCCTTGCTGTTTGCCCTGCCGCTGCTTGCATACTCCCAGGGACTCAGTCCGGTATTCCCACCATCTCCACGCATGGCGGCCTTGGGGGGTCCACATGCAGCCTCGGCTCACGGGGTGGACGCCATCTTCGAGAATCCCGCAGGCTTTGCCGTGGATGGCAGGATCATCAACGTTTCCTCAATTGTGCCTCAGGTAACCGGACCGGTCTTTGACATAGCAAACCTGCTTATGGGTGGGGGTGACCTGGAGGCCGGTATCCCGAGCATCCTTGACTCCGCTGGCAGATTGTACGTTCAGCTTGATATGGCTGGACCCTTGTCCTTCTCCTATGTCGGATCTGGCCTGGGATTTGGTTTGTATAATCGGACGCTGGCAACCATCAACGCCTCCAGCCTCCTCAATGCCAGCCTGACTCTCCAGGAAGATCTACTGCTGGCTGGTGGCTATGCCCATCGGTTTTTGATTGCGGAGACACATATCATCGATATCGGCATCATGCCCAAGGGCTTCATGCGCAGCCTCGTTTCCATTGATGGTACAATAGAGGACTTGCTCGATCTGATGGATATAGTCTCGGACCCGGCCACACTGATGTCGGACTACGATTTTACCGTGGTTTCCGGGATAGGTTTTGACGCTGGAGCCCGCTGGAGCCCCACTCCTTCCTTTGCCCTCGGGCTTGTGGTGCGTGATGCTTATTCACCTGCAATAGTCTCTGCATACCCAAGCATGGAAGCCTTTCTGGATGGCTCCTCGTCGCCGGATAGAGAATATAAGCTTATCCCTGCCGATCTGTCCGTAGGTGTGGCATACAACGCTCCTTTTGCCGCCTTCCGGAGGCTTGGCATTGACCTGTCGGTGTACCTTGACTACCGGGATATACTTGATCTTCTTTCTCCTGTGCCGCGGAACCCTATCCTGAACGTGGGGCTTGGCACCGAATTGATACTGCTCGACATAATGTCATTCCGTGCCGGCATCAATGACGCCTTGCTGGCCGCAGGCTTTGGCCTTGATCTGAGTTTCTTCACCCTGTCCCTGGCCATGTATGGCAGCGAGCTTGGCATGGAGCCAGGCAAACGCCCTGCCTACAACGTCGTCGTTGCTCTGGACTTCCGCTACTGAACAAGATCGCGGAAGTCCCCGGCGTTGACAAAGCTCCTGTCTGAAGGGTATGGTTGCCTATACGATGTGGATTCATCCGCACTCGGGCTGCTAGCTCAGTAGGTAGAGCAACGCCCTTTTAAGGCGTGGGTCACAAGTTCGAATCTTGTGCAGCTCAGTATTCCCTTCTGGATTCCCTACACTCTCATCGTCTACCGGTCTTGCGGAGCTTCAAGTCGGTACCGCACGCCAAGGGAACTCTTGAACAGGAAGGCTGAGGGTGCGGGGCCGCGGCCGGACAACTCGTCCAGGCCAAAGGAATAGACGGCGCTTTCTAGACCAGCCACCAGGGTAATGGTGGGGCTCAGGTCAGTATTCAGCCTGCCGCCAAGGAAGATGGATCCCAGGCTATCGGGCTCGGTAATACCAGGGTAGGTGCGCTTGAACTCCTCGTAGCCCATGGCCAGGAACAGACGGTACGGAGCGCCTTTCCTGAAGGTATCCACGGAGAATTCGTAGCGGTTGGTTGAGTCACCCAGGGTTCCGGTTGCATCGGTCTTGGTGTACATGGTTTTTGTCAGGATGGTAAAGGCGCAGATGGCATTGCGTACATACCAGCCAGCGGACAGCTCGCCCAGTTCCTGGGCATACTCGCCTTCGCTGTACAGACCGGCCCCAAGGGAAGAGTCTGCCCGTATGGACACAAAGGCAAGGCCAGGAGCGTCTACACGCAAACCTGTGCTTATGCCGGCTTTCAGGGGTGTTTCGGGCGTATTGAAGAGCCCCATGATGGGTCCAGCACTTAGTTTGACGACCCCCGCCTGGTAGGCAATGACCGAGCGCAGGATATGCCGCAGTACCGGGTCGGTCTCATAGGTTGTTTCCAGCCGTATCCCCTCGCCGATTGCCTCCGAAATGCTTATCCGGGCACCATACAGCCAGTTGGTCTCGGGAAAAGGTTCAGGGTCAGGGATGGGTTCGTCCCCGGCCCAGGCAAAGCCGGTATTACCGAATAGTGCCTCTGCCTTCAGGTCCAGGGCTGTCACGCTGTTCAGTGCAAGAGCCAGCAGTAGCATCAAGATGCATATGATAATAAGGCGGTTGCGTACCATTTGGAGCTCCTTCAGAAGGCCGTGGTAATGCCGATGGACGGCCTGAAAACGCCATACCATTCATCTTCAGGGAAGGGTAAGGCCCTGATGCCGAGCTTGAGGTCCCAGCGTACGCCATCACGGATGGAGTTGAAGTATGGCGCAATTTCCATGACAAGGCCAGGTGTGGCGCTTGAATCATCAGGATCGCTGGGCGTGAACTGGATAAGGGTTTCAACGCCGGCCTGCAGACCCGAGACAGCCAGCTTGCCCAGACTGAAGTCTACCCTCATATCCAGGGCGCCGGATTCTTCGGTTTCCTTCTGCAGGTACCAGGCAGGGTGGAAAAAGAGACTCAGGGTTAGGGTTCCCGCACCAAAGTCAACCCGGGGTCCGAACATGAAGAACAGCATATCCATGCCAAAGGACTCCGCAGGATCCCAACGCGGCACGCCTATCTGGGCATAGAAGGCACCAACGTTACCGGTATCGAAGTAGAACAGGAAGCCGCCGCGGTATACGCCAAGATCGGATACCGGGAAAGACCCCCCAGCAAAGCCCTCAAGTTTTATTTTTTCTGTATTGAACAGGACACGGGCGTCCACCGAGTAGTTTCCCGGGCCTATCCAGGCATCCTGGTACAGGTACAGGTAGGGTTTCAGGCGCTCGCCAGGCAGGGACAGGCGCAGTCCCGTTCCGTAGGCCTCATGCAGGCCATTGTAGTACCTGGTCTGGTCTCCACCTATGCCGTCGGGATAATACATGTAGCCCCGTAGCCTGGTGGCAAAATCGGTGGTGCCGAACAGGAGGGGAAAATCGTCGCCCGATGCAAAGGCGTCCAGGCGCCCTACAAAAACAGTGGTCTCCAGGGGCGTCCCGAAGGCTCCGTTCAGGGTTATGGCCGCGCTCCTGAACATGAGTCCGGTGCGGTTTTCCAGGGTGTCGATGGCTTCGTCGACGGGGGTAATCAAAGTGCCATCAGTATCATAGACAATCGGTGTGGCCAGGGCATTCAGGTAGCTTTCAAGATCGTCGGTCTGGAAGCCCAGTTTGAAGGAGGCCGAGAACTTGGCACCACCTTCGATAAGCAGGTCTGTGAATACCCGGGAAGACAGGACCAACGCCCCGTTGTTTACCCGGCCGTTGGTCAATATGCGGAAATCGGGAACCGAAAGGCCGGCGCCGAAGGCAGAGGCCGTGGCGGCTGCAAGCAGCAGCAATACGCTTAATCTGGTTTTCATGATATGCCAGTCGCTCCTTCTGGTTCCGCAATCGCGGTATATACAGTAGACACATGAATTTTATCGTGGTTTTCCATTATAAACCATCGGAGCATTGAATGTTTTTCTGAAATTCCCTTCCTTGTCTTTGGCTTGACTATTACGTCAATACGTATAAACTAGGCAGTACGATGAGCGATTACCTTGACCCCAACAACCAGGAACTCCTGAAGGACTTCTTTGCAGAAGCCAGGAGCCAGGTCGACGCCCTGGAACAGAACATACTCGTGCTTGAAAACGATCCGGCCAACAGGGACGCGGTTGACGAGATCTTCAGGGCAGCCCATACCCTCAAGGGTGGCGCAGGTACAGTGGAGATGACCGAGTTGGCGTCTTTTACCCATGTGGTAGAGGATCTGCTGGATGCCATCCGTTCGGATGCCGTCAAGGTCAGCGAAGGGGTAATCGACTCCCTGCTCGCCGGAATCGACATAATAAAGGCGATGCTTGACTCACGGTCAGACGGAGAGCCGTATACCGGAGACACAAGCGCCGAGCTTGGCAGGTTGGCATCCTTCATCCCGGCGCGCAAGGGTTCAAAGACTGCGGCGGCGCAAGCGCCGGCAGCCAAGGCTCCTGCAGCTGCCCCCGCTGCCCAAGCCACCAGCCTGGCGGCCAAGGCTCCGGCCCCGCAGGCTCCTGCAACGGGTGCCAGCGATCTTACCGAATACGAAATCCTGGAGATGCGCGAGGCCGCCGGTACCGACCGCTCCGTGTACCTTCTGACTGTTGCCTTTGACGAGTCCAATATCATGAACACTGTCAGTCCCATCCATGTATTTGCCGCTCTGAGGGATTGCGGAACGGTTTTGAAGACCGAACCGGACTTCGAGACACTCTACGAAGATGAATTCCAGCCGGTGGTCAAGTATTACATAGCCTCTGCAAAGACCGCCGACGAGCTGGAACGCATTGCAAACATACCTGAAGTGGTAACCAGCGTAGCCGTTGCTGGCGTTGCCATGGACGGCCCTGGAACAGCCCCGGCGGTAAAACCTGCAGCCGGAACCACTGTAGCCAAGGCGCCTGCTGCCGAGCCGGCCAAACC
>MIBM01000058.1:3556-5317 GCA_001830645.1 Spirochaetes bacterium RIFOXYC1_FULL_54_7 | reverse complement strand
AGGCAGCCAGACCGGCTCCGCCGGTTACCGGTGGTCAGAAAGCCGCAACGGAGGTCAAGGAAGCCATCAAGAATTCGGCTGGGGTAGAAACCACCGCCGCAAACGCCGCCCCAGGCGCTGCCGCAGGCGAGGAAGCCGAAGACAAAGAAGAAAAGGTTCACGAAGGCCGCAAGGCTTCCCAGCAGTCCGGCAGCATATTGCGGGTAGATTCCAGGCGCATAGACAACCTGCTGAACCTGGTATCCGAGACGGTCATCAACAAGGCTACCTTCAACCAGATAAGCACCCAGTTCGGAGACATACAGGGCGGTTTTGCCAGCTCCCAAGGCCAGTTCAGGGAAAAACTGAAGGACCTCTTCGACGAACTGCCCGATTACCTGGCCGCCATCGAAGGTGGCCGCTCGGTCAAGGAGATAAAGAAAGAGGTTACCGAAAAATACGGTAGCCTCTACAGCACCTTCGATTCCTTCGAGAGCGAGTTCAAGACCAATGTGGCCAAGTTCAGGTCCACCGCCCAGAACCTTGGCCGTATAACCAGCGAGCTACAGGAAGGGGTCATGCGCATCCGCATGGTTCCCATCAGCCAGATTTTCAGCCGTTTTCCGCGCTTGGTCCGTGACCTTTCCAAGAGCCTGTCCAAGAGGGTCAACCTAGTCATAGAAGGCGAGGATACCGAGCTGGACAAGTCGGTGATAGAGGACTTGCTTGACCCGCTGATGCATGCCGTGCGCAATGCCCTGGACCATGGTGTGGAGAACGTTGAAGAACGCAAGGCTGCCGGTAAGTCCGAAGAGGGGACCATACTCCTGCGGGCTTCCAACGAAGGCAACATGATCCTTATTGAGATAGCCGACGATGGCAAGGGTATCGATATAGACGCTGTCAGGAACAAGGCCATAGACCGCGGCATTATACACCCAAGCAAGGCCCTGACGGAGCTTGAGTCCTTCAACCTGATATTCGAACCTGGATTCTCCACCGCGGCGGCCATAACCAATCTGTCCGGCCGGGGTGTCGGCCTGGATGTGGTAAAGCGCCAGATCGAGAAATTGAACGGTACCGTTACCGTAAGCAGCCAGAGGGGCAAAGGTACCAAGTTCACCATCAAGCTCCCCCTGACCCTGGCTATCATCCAGGGACTTCTGGTAAGGGTGGGGCGGGAAACCTATTCCATACCCATAACCAGCGTAATTGAGAGCCACCGGATCAAGCCGTCAGAAATCAAGATGATAGACAACTACGAGGTGTTCAATGTACGGAGCGATGTAGTATCCCTCCTGCGCCTGAACCGCCTGTTCCGTATCCAGACTGACGAACGCGGTGATTATTGCTTCGTGGTGATTGTCGGCACCAGTGAAAAACGGGTTGGACTCATGGTAGACTCCCTGATAGGCGAGGAGGACGTGGTCATCAAACCCCTGCACGACCAGTTCACCAACTCGCCTGGCATTGCCGGGGCGTCCATATTGGGAGACGGATCGGTTTGCCTGATCATTGACGTAAGCCAGCTGCTGGAATTGGGACAGAAAAAGGAGCTCGAGGAGCGACAGCGCCTCGGGATGAATATCCGGTGACAACGACGGGAGCGCGAAGCGCATGAGCGTACAGACCGCTGCGGCTACGAGGGGTGAGTCCCAGGCCGAGAAGAAAGAACGGACAGACAAGATAGATTACAAAATGGTCACTTTTTCCTTGGCGGGCAAGGAATATGGCATCGATATCATGAACGTCAAGGAAATAGCCAGGGCGGGGCGTTTTACC
>MIBM01000058.1:0-3512 GCA_001830645.1 Spirochaetes bacterium RIFOXYC1_FULL_54_7 | reverse complement strand
GCGGGGCGACATTATCTCCGTGATCGATCTGCGCACCATGTTCCACCTGCCTGCGGAACGCAAGCAGGACGACGCCTTGGAAAGCCTGCTCATACTGAGGGTGGAAGACCATGTATTCGGTGTCATCGTGGACAACATCGACAAGGTTGTCGGCGTGTCCAGCTCGGGCATACAGCCACCGCACCCCATATTTGGCGACATCAATGTAAAGTATATAAAAGGCATCATAGAGAACCAAAGCAAGCTGTACATCATCCTCAATGTGGAAAAACTCTTTGCGCCCAAGAAAGCCAAAGAGGATGCAGAGCTTGGCCGATTGGCTGCTGTGGCTCCGGTTGCCATGCAGGCGTCACCGGAAGAGGATGCCTACGGCAATGGCCGACCCCAAGCCTCTGCCGATATCACTGCCGACTTCATAAAAGAAACCCTGTTTTCCTTCAGGAATTTCGGTGTGTCATCGGTCAATGAACGATGGTTCGACGAGCGCTATGCGGAGTGGAAGGCATCCCGCAAGGCCACGGATCTCCAGCTAAAGGAGCAGACTGAGGCCGACCAGTTCCTTGACTCCTTCCATTCACCTTTCAGCGGCGAGCTTTGGTCCGAAGACTATATCGAGCGGGTAATGACAGCCTTGCCTACCTTGCAGGGCAAGATGATCACCGTATGGAATCCAGGTTGTTCCAAGGGCTATGAAACCTATTCTTTTGCCTGTGCCATCAAGCGGGCATATCCTGAGGCCAGGCTCAAGATCTGGGCCAACGATTCTGATCTGCTGGCAATTTCGATGGCGCCCAATATGGTTTTCATGGTAGACCATGTACCCGAAGTGTACCGGGATTACATGATAAAGGGTCGCAATGGCTGGACCTTCATACAGTCCCTGCGGGAAAGTATCTTCTTCGAGTTCCATGATGTGTTGAACAGCAATCCGGTTCCGCCGGTAGATATAGTCCTGTGCCGCGACACCGTATCCTTCATGTCTGTGGCCGATCAAAAACGTTTGCTGTCCGAGTTCAACGAAAAGGTAAAATCCGGCGGAGCGCTGATACTTGGCTCCAAGGAGGACATGCCTTTCGAAGGCTGGCGAAGGACGCCTGGAGACGGCGCATCGGTCTACATCAAGGGAGCCTGAGGGTTCCATCAAATGACAGCCTATGGTCAGATGGCAACAGGCTGAAACAAACTGGGAGAACGGCATGAGAGTTGAATACATCAATCCATTCGTAGAGAGCGCATTCAATGTGATGAAAGAGGTCCTGCAATCCGAGGTCAAGCGCGGCGAGCTGTACCTGAAATCCACATCCATGCCCGTCATGGGTGTAGCGGCCATTGTCGGTCTTGCCGGTGGTGTGGAGGGCAGGGTCCTGTTCGATATGGACAGGCCAACGGCGCTGAAGATCGCGTCAGCCATGAATGGCGAAGAGCTGACCACGATGGATGATCTGGTCAAGGCGACGATAACAGAACTGGCCAACATGATAACCGCCCAGGCAGTGACCAAACTCCACGAGCTCGGGTTCCGCTTCGACCTGACACCACCTGCCATCTTCACCGGCGACAACATGGAGGTAAGCAACCAGGATGTAGAAGCCCTCATCGTACCCATGGATACTGTCCATGGCAAGGTTGAGATAAATGTCGCCATTCGCGAGAGGGCGTAACGGAGGCCTGCATGAAGACTAAAGAAGATTTCCCGTCGATCAACGAACGCAAGCCCGACGGTCTTTCTCCGGAAGGAACGCCCTACCGGATACTGGTTGTAGACGATTCCATGTTCGTAGCCAAGCAGATAACCCAGATCCTGACCTCTGAAGGCTATGATGTGGTAGGCCAGGCTGCCGACGGCTTGCTTGGTCTGGAACGTTACAAGGAACTGTATCCCAATGTGGACCTGGTTACCATGGACATAACCATGCCCAACATGGACGGCCTTACAGCCCTCCAGAAGATCATCGACTTTGACAAGAACGCCAAGGTGATCATGATAAGCGCCCTTGGCAAGCAGGATCTGGTAAAGCAGGCCTTGCTGGCAGGAGCCAAGAACTACATCGTGAAGCCCCTGGACCGCAAGAAAGTGCTTGAGCGCATAGCCCATGTGCTGTCCAAGTAAGCTTGTTGACACTGCTTGCAGCGCTCTGGTATAAATAGTTCGTCTTCCGGCAGGTCCGTCCTCCGGATGGTTCCGGGCGGTTAGCTCAGTTGGTTAGAGCACCAGTATGACACACTGGGGGTCGTTGGTTCAACTCCAATACTGCCCATATAAGTCCTTGTGGTACAACGAATTATTTCGTGTTGCCATAAGGATTTTTTATTGATACCGAGGAAATGCGATTGTGGATTCCGGGAGAAGACGGCTGTCGTCTTTTTTAAATCCGGCATGACCTGGGAGGCCTGATTATCAACTTGGCAGTAATGATAATTCTGACGTCGATAGCCATTCAGGTATCGGCATCCATCCTGGCTCTGAAGCTTATCAATCTGACTGGGAAATCATATTCCTGGTTCCTCATCTCCGGAGCCTTGCTCCTCATGAGTGTGAGAAGGATCATTCCTCTCCATGCCTTCATGAAGTACAACGTGCCTGTCAATCTCCCGAATGAATTTATCGGCCTTCTCTTATCGATCCTGATGCTTCTTGGCATATGGGGAATCAAGGCTATTTTCCTGGAACGCAAACATGCAGAAGAAATGATAAAATCCATGCTGACGGAAAAAGAGATGATCCTCAAGGAAGTGCATCATCGCCTGAAGAACAATATGAATACCCTGATCAGCCTCCTGAACCTCCAGTCCGGCACCCTGAGCGATCAAGCGGCTATCCAGGCATTGGAGGAAGCCGGCGCCCGGGTAAGAAGTATGATGCTGCTTTATGACCAACTGAACAAGTCGGATAGTTTTCTGGAGGCATCTGTCCGCATGCACCTGTCTGCTGTAATTGATGGCATTGTGGCAAGCTTTGCGGTCGAGGGAAACATCCGGATTGAAAAGCAGTTGGAAGACTTTCTTCTGGATACGAGGAGACTACAGATACTAGGCATAATCATCAACGAGTTGCTGACGAACAGCGTAAAATATGCTTTTCGTGGAAGGGCCAGGGGCGTTCTGACCATTTCTCTTTTTCTTGAAGGCAACAAGGTTGTGCTCAGGGTTCAGGATGATGGAATTGGCATACCAGAATCAATAGATTTCGGGCATTCCACCGGGCTGGGACTTCAGCTTGTCCAAGCCTTGGCAGCCCAACTGGACGGGTCAATCCGCCTGGAGCGGGACACAGGAACTGCGGTCATTCTGGAGTTTGCCAAGCAGACTGAAGCTTTGGTCTGATCATGTTGAAGCTGCGCGGTGATCACAACCGCAGATCAAGCTGGCCAGGTTCAAAACCAAGAGAGCCACACAATCCCCAGTTTCTGCTTGGTAAGTAAGTAATAAGGCAGAATGATCAATTCCTGAGCTTGTTGGTCTTTCATCTGCATATTCCGGTCCAAAACTGCCAGTGATTCCGGTGATAAACT
>MIBM01000057.1:13954-14096 GCA_001830645.1 Spirochaetes bacterium RIFOXYC1_FULL_54_7 | reverse complement strand
CTGTGGCTGACTTCGGCTTCCTTCTGTTGCCCATCCCGGGAATCGGCCAGCAGGTAAAAGGGATAACGCGCCCCCATGATGCGTGCCCGGGCCAAGGCAAGGGCAACCCGGGAGGTGTCTATGGTTATCCAGCGCCGCCCCC
>MIBM01000057.1:485-13912 GCA_001830645.1 Spirochaetes bacterium RIFOXYC1_FULL_54_7 | reverse complement strand
GGTCAAGTACGAGATCGCCGGGGTCGGTGGCCATAAGGAGGCATCGTTCAATGATCTGGGTTGAGGTCTGAACAACATATCTTTTTGGATCTGATCTAGATTGAACTCCCCAAGTATCATCCCAAAAGGATGAAATTGGGAATACAAGGAAATCATCAAGGTAACGAACATAGGCAATAGATCGGCCCTCAGAAACCATTCGATTTGCCTTTATTAGCCGCTGAACCCCTTCTTGATTTGTCTTCCAAAAGCCAGATCTAGTGTATTTCTTTTCACCTTCAAAATCTACTGGAAAAGACGATGTATCCCCACCACTCTGTGAAACCATTGGGCTTGGCCTGAATACCTTGGCTCCAACTGGCAATTCTCCTTTGATGATTCGGCTAGTTGGGCCACGTTCTCCTGTTGCCAATTCTACACTGTTGTACTTTGTGCCACCTGCTTCTCCGACTTCCTTAACTTTATAAAGACGATGAAATTTAATGAGTTGTTTGTTTTTTGCGAACCAAAGCAGATAATCATTTGTTGAAGATAATAATTCGCTGGTTTGGCTGCTTGTGGTGACGAAGGGGATTATCCCACATGCATTGGCCTCCCCAAACACCTCATCCATCAATGCCCGTACACGGTGTACATTTTCGTCCCCGATCTGCACAAAGATGGAACCGGAATCGGTAAGCAGGTCCCGGGCCACGGTCAGGCGGTCGCGCAGGTAGGTGAGGTAGCTGTGGATGCCATCCCGCCAGGTGTCACGGAAGGCCTTTACCTGTTCGGGTTCGCGGGTAATGTGGTCGGCCTTGCCGTCTTTAACGTCCCGGCTGGTGGTGGACCACTGGAAGTTGGAGTTGAACTTGATGCCGTAGGGCGGGTCAAGGTAGATGCACTGCACGCGTCCGCGCAGGCCTTCGCGCTCGGCCAGGGAGGCCATGACCTGGAGGGAGTCGCCCAGGATCATGCGGTTGGTCCAGTTCTGCTCGTGCTGGTAGAACTCGGTCTTGTCGGCTCCTGCACTGATGCCGTTGAAGTCCCCGAAGAGGTCGGGTTGTATGTCCGAGGCCTTGCGGTCGGCGTCGGTCCGGCGCAACAGCTCGTCTATGAGCACCTTGGGATGGACCTTCTCCTGGATGTACAAGGGTGGTGCGTTGACCACAAGATCACTCCAGTCCTGTGCATCCTTGCCACGCCATACCAGTTGCGGGTCAAGGTCGGTATTGCGCGGGTAGCGGAGCTGCCTGGGCTTTTCTTCTTCCTTCTGGAGCAGGCTCTGGTATTCGGCAGTGGGGATATTTCTCCGCTTTTCATCGTCATGCTTGATGGTTTCGACTGTCTTGGGCTTGCTAGAAGTGGGCATGATGTAACCTCATCTTGCATTCCTTTAATTCAGGATATATAATCTATATGAGTCCTTGGACGGTGAAAGCAGGCTCCACGCCTTGCGTTTCGAAAGAAACCTAGCCTCCAACAGGACTCATTTTATTTGGTTCCAATGGGTACTCCGGCGTGTAATACGTTTTTGGATACTTGGCTAAATCAAAAATATCCTGAACCAGGGATATTTTTTCCTTGATAAACCGGTAATGTCGGAAATCCCCTTGCTCATAAACCCTGTTTACGGTCCAAAGCACATAATCGACAACTTGAAGCATCGGTATCTGGGACGATTGTTGTACAAAAATCCGGATCTTGTTCTCGTTCCTGGTTTCCCACTTTTGTCTAAATTCCTCAATCGCTTCGTCTATCGCTTTGCGCATATTGTGCTCGCGGACTGTATTCCCCATGGCAGCAAAATAGATGTCGATATTACGGTATCTGTGCAAGCGGTTTTCAAATAGTCTGGTTACAAGAAATTCGTAAAGTTTTCTAGCCTGAAGATCGAATTTTTTACGGAATCGCCCCTCGTCCTTTCGAGCAACAATTATGAAGGATTTGAAATCAGAACGTTTCAATAACCGGAAAACCCGCTCCTTGACCTCGGCACAATCCTTGTTGGCATGAAATCCTTTCAAGGTACTGGAGATTGAAGGGATACCAGCAAGGTATTCATCCTTGGCGATTTCTTCCCGCAACGCTGTCAATTCCTTGCTTATCCTGGCTGGTTCAGCGGTCTCCACGTATCCAACAATGAAAGTCCTGCTCACAAGTCCCTGCTCAAGAAGATTGCGTCCCTTGCGTCCCAGTATGGTGGGATCACCGGACTCATCGACATAGAAATACATCTGGATATCCTGGGCTTCTTGCATAGTCAGGTTGCTTCTTCAAGAGCATATATTGGGGTGATATCCAGATACATAAGTATTGCCTGGTTCATTGCTGCACCATCGTATTGATCATCTTGTCAAACTCACTCTCTACCCTGGCCTTGAAGTCGCTCTCTATCTGATACACCTCGGTAAACTCGGCAAAAGCCCAGCGGCCAAAACTGCCCAGATTGTTCACACCGGGTACCCAGTAGGTATCCATCGTGGATTTCTTTTCCTTTGCATCCTCCCGGCGGTAGCCTTTGATCTCGACCACCAGGTGCAAGGGGTCCGTAGCCCCGTGGCCGTCATCAACAAGCACGACGAAGTCGGGCAGGTACTTCCGGGTCTCGGAACCGTAGCGGTAGGGTACTTCCAGACCGAGGTTGTGGTTCTTCACATAGGCACGTACCCTGCGATGGGACTCGGCTACCCGGCAGAATTCCCCCTCCCAGTCACTGTCCAGGACCACCCAGTTGAGGTGGCAGGATCTTGAGCTGGTTTCCCACAGATCTGTCTTGGATGTATTGAAGCGGACATGCATGGTTGACCCTGTGGGATTGTATGGATCGAGCAAGGCTTTGATCGGACGCTCTTCCAGGAACTGCCGGGTTATTGCGGCTGTGATTCGGTTACAAACCATATCGGCCAGTTCCTGGTACATGAGCAGGGCAGGATATGTGTCACCCTTGCAGACAAGACAGGTATCGAGCCACTGCCTGGTAATGTATTTGAGCTGTCCGAAGAGGTAAAGCTTGGGTTCCTCACCGGGGTCACGCCACTTGGTGTATAGAAGCTGTTTGGCAATATGGAATACAAGGGTTGAAGGCCGCATATCGCCAAGGTGCTTCAGGCTTAGATCCACACCCTCGCCGATGATACCCGAGTTCCGGGTTATGGAGGGCCCGACAAGGTCAGGGCTGAGTTCCAGGATGGAGTCAGCGTTGAAGCTGGCCGAGAGGCGTTCCTCCGGTAGCTCGACGCGGTAGCCTTCTACACGGGGGAAGCGTATTTCCAGCGGATCCCGGTCTGGGCGAACTGCCTTGACCTGTACGCTCTGGCGTGGAGGCTGCGGCGGGGCGATGACTGGCTTGGCCGTAAAATCGAAGGGAATGCCGAATACATCTGCGTATTCCACATTGAACAAGCCTTCTTCATTGAGGTCGTAAGACTGTCGGCGCAAGGCACGACCAATGACCTGTTCGCAGAGAAGCTGGGTGCCGAAGGCCCGGATACCCAGGACATGGGTGACGGTGTTTGCGTCCCAGCCTTCGGTTAGCATGGAGACGGAGACTACGCACCGTATGGCCCCGCCTAACTGTCCCGGCTTGCCTACGGTGTTCATGACCTCCCGGAGCAGTTCCTGGTCGCTTATATTCTCACCGGCCCGGGCATCGCCTGAGCGCTCGACCATCTCACGGCGGAAGCGCTCTATCTCATCCGCGGCCATTCCGCGGAAGTTGGCGTCCAGGGCATCGCCTGCCTCTAGCTGCTCGCTGTCGATAAGCAGGGTATTCGGGCGTGGAAGTGGGTTCCCGGTGGTTTCGTCATAATTTCTGAAGAGGCTTAGGCGGCCATTCTCCAAGGTGATTGTGCCATTGTCATTCCTGCGCTGGAAGCCGGAGATGAAGTCATACACGAGCTTGGAAATGGCGGTATTCTGGCAGACTATGATGAAGCAGGGCGGTACCTTGATACCCTTGGCTTCCCAGAGCTGGTAGGTCTTCTCGTAGTGATCATAGAGGGCCTGGATGGCCGTCTGAAGCCGGGTGGGGAGCTTCAATGGGTCAAGTTCTCCACCCTGTCCCCGGCCTTTCCTGGGCATGTCCTTGCCGATGTTTTTCCACAAATCGCGGAACACCGGCATTTCTTCACCCGGTATGTTCTCCGCCACAGGAACGCGGGGTAATTTGACGATGCCGCACTCAATGGCGTCCATCAGGGAGAAGTCACTCATGGTCCAGGGGAACAGCGTGCCCTCTGCATAGCCTGAGCCGCTCAGGAAGAACGGCGTGGCAGACAGGTCGATTACACGGCTGAGCCCGAGCTTGCGGTTCACCGCCTCCAGGCCGGAAATCCAGAGCCGGGCTGCTTCGTTGTTCTTCTCAGCTTCTTTTCTCTCATCACCTTTCAGATCTTCATCATCTGCTTCTTTGGGTTTTTCCCGGTAACAGTGGTGGGCTTCGTCGTTGATGGCAAGGACATTCTTCAGCCCCATCAGGTCGGGCATGACCCGCTGCAGCATCTGCCCCTCGGTCTCCAGGGTGTCAAGCACCTCTCCGGTGCGGCCTTGGAGCAGGGATCGCCCACCGGCGGAAAGTTCGATACGTTCCCGCAGTTTGAAGGCATGGTAGTTGGTGATGACTATCTTGGCCCGGTTGACATCCTCGAGCATGTCGCCGGGAACAAGTTCGCGGCTTGCATAGTAGCTGTCAGGATCATTGGGCTGCAGGACACGCAAACGGTCTTTAATTGTCAACCCAGGTGCACAGACCAGGAAACCCCGGGTGAATTGCCTGCTTCCCGGCCGCCGCACCGCGTTGATGGTCTGCCAGGCTATGATCATGGCCATCACGGTGGTTTTTCCCGCGCCGGTAGCCAGTTTCAGGGCAAGTCTTAGTAGTTGGGGGTTTGCATCCTTGTTCGTAGATTCCAGATACTGGAGCAGCCTTTTGCCACTCTGCGTGTGAGGTGCTACCTCGGTGAGCCATATCGCCGTCTCAACGGCTTCCACCTGGCAGAAGAACGGGCGAAGTCCGCTGAACCTGTGGTGTCGCCAGTGCTGCAGGAGCCGGGCGGTTTCCGGAGTGACCTGCCAC
The DNA here is from genome assembly GCA_001830645.1 of Spirochaetes bacterium RIFOXYC1_FULL_54_7. Lineage (GTDB taxonomy): Bacteria > Spirochaetota > Spirochaetia > Treponematales > UBA12059 > MIBM01. The sequence goes on along the minus strand of MIBM01000057.1, from coordinate 8,856 downwards.
TGACTGGCATGTGGCAGAGCACGCCAGGAAGCTACGTTATTTCGTATTTCATTGATGATCGATGTTGGATCGTAGTGCTGATCCTTCGTTGAAAGCCCCTTGCCTTCATCAAAAACAAAGGCTTCCTGCCTGGCGGCCATTTTTTGCTTTTTCGGTCTGGGTATGGGCGTGATGAAGTCCGCCCGGCGTCGTGATTCCAGTATCCTCTGGGTTGGCTGACCCAGGACGTCGAGTTCCCAGTGTCGCGCTGGGGAAGTGTATGGTGAATTCAGGATAGGGTGATCAAAGAATGGATTGGACATCGATTGCTGGCTCATGGTGTTTCCCGGGAAGCCGGCATGATTCTGCTTATTAGCCAAGTAGAATGAAAGACGGGGTAGGAAAGACGTGTTTTAATATCCATGCTGCATCGGCCTTTTGATCTGGATTAGCTTCATGTGCCAGTGAACATCATACCATATGGAATTCATGAAGGAAACATCGATTATACGTAAAATTGCATATGATGGATTTGTTGGAGTCGATTGAAGAATCGGAATCACTGATGAAACTCGGTAAGTCGATTGTTTTACCTCTGGAGGAGCAAGCCCGCTGTCAAGCTTCAAACTCTACAACAATCCTGGTCCCATTTTTCCTTTCCATTGTGACTGATCCTTCAAGCTGCTCGGACAAAGTCATGACAAGTTGAAGTCCGAATCCTTTGGAGTTCCTGAAAGTGATGGATTCAGGAATCCCGATGCCGTTGTCCTGGACACTAACGGTTACATGACCATCATCGCGGACTGCTGTAATCGTAATAAGCCCACTGTCTTTGCCAACAAAGGCATACTTCATGATGTTGGTGAGCAATTCGTTGATGATGATCCCGAGTGATTGTAGCTGTTTGGCTTCCAGGGTAAAGTCCTGAAAATCCTTTTCAACCTGCACCATGTGGCTGTTTGGGAAGTTTGCTATGATTTCTTCAACCAATGAAGACAGATAGTGATTGACTGGCAAGGTGTTGAATTCAGTAGACTGATATAGTTTTTCATATAAAAGAGACATGCTCTGGATTCGATTCGCTGCATCCTGCAATGCGTTGACCGCTGCAGGCTCCTTTATTGCTTCTGATTGCAACGACAGCAAGCTGTAGATGGTATTCATGTTGTTCTTGATCCGGTGATGGACTTCCTTTAGAATCAATTCCTTTTCCGCAAGCAGGGTCGCTATTTCATCCCTGGTCTTTTTCTGCTCATCGATATCTGTATGGGTTCCGCAGAGTCGCACTGGATTTCCCTGTGCATCACGTTCCATGATTTTTCCGCAATCATGAATCCATTTGTAGGAACCACTTTTTGTCTTCATTCTATATTCGATGCTATAATGATCCGTTTTGCCATCGAGATGATCCTGAATGGTTTTCCATGTGGTTTCACGGTCTTCCGGGTGTTGAAGGTCGATGCCTTGCTGCAAATCATCGTTGAGTTCATCTGCGGTATAGCCAAGCATTCCGGCCCAACGCTCATTACGCTTCAATTTGTTGGTCTTGAAATTCCAATCCCATTCACCGAGATTGCTTCCTTCCAAGGCAAAGCACAGTTGTTCCTGGCTCGCCTTCAATGCTTGTTTAGTCTGTTTTCTGTCTGTAATGTCCAGGAAAGACACGACTGTACCTACAACCTTTCCATCTTTCACTTGTGGGTATGACCAGTATTCAGCCGGAAAGCAGGAACCATCGGATCGCCAAAATACCTCATCATCAACATGCACGCCAACACCGTCTTTAAAAGCCTGATACATACGACACGATTCGATAGGATAATCTGCTCCATCAAGGTGCTTTCCATGTATTGTCCAATGCATGTTTTTTCCAAGAAGATCAGTCTGATTTGTATAGCCAAGGAGTTCAGGCAGGAGTCATTGCAGAAGGTACAACTGTTGTCGAGGTCAGCGCCATAAATACCTTCCGCGGCAGAATTCAACAAAAGCTGGACTTGATCAAGACTCTGGGTCAAGGCTTTCCCGAGATACTTTTGATCCGTAATATCCTGAATCACGCCAAAGACTGTATTTTTTTTCCTGTCATATGTTGCAACCGAATGAACATCCCGGATTTTTCCATCCTTGGGTCTGCGGATCTTGAATTCCAGGTTATAAGGAAGGTTGTTGGAGACCAGGTCAGAAAGAGCCTTGTCCAAGCCAGGGCGGTATTCAGCCAATGGTATTTTCTGGACCTCTGCCAACGGCATTCTTGTGAAATCAATGCCATAGATTTCATCCGCCCCACTGGATGCAAGCATGGTCCTGGTATGTAATTGCAATGTCCAGTTGCCGATTCCCGCGACTTTCTCAGCCTGGATCAGTCGCTTCTCGCTCTGGATCAATTGTTCCTGGAATTGGATCAATTCTTCATTCTGGACCTGGAGTTCCTCTGTAGCAGACCGTAGTTCTTCATTGATCGTCTCATATTCTTCATTCTTCAATTGCAGGGCTTGCTCGGTACGTTTAAGATCGGTGATATCCTGGGAAATGATCTGGACCCCCAACACGTCTCCGCTGATGTCCGAAATCCTGGTAAAGGTGCTGAGGAAATACTTGTTGCCTGTCGGAAGTGGTACCATGTCCTCATAGACCTCAGGAACTGCGGAGGCTACGGCTCTCCTGATTCTACCTGAATACGCATCCGCATCAGATATCGAGAAAATGTCATAAATTGATCTGCCTGTGAAATCTTCCGGGCTACCTCCCATATGCTGTGCGGCAAGCTTGTTGTATGAAAGTACAATGCCGTCCACTGAATAATAACCTATGCCTATGCCTGCAAGCTCATGCAGCAAGCGGTATTTTTCTTCGCTTTCCCGGAGGATTTTTTCGTAGTTCTTGTTTTTGGAAACATCGATGCAGGTACCGATATAGCCGATGAATTCCTGCTCGTGATACTTGGGGCTTCCATGGTCAAATACCCAGCCGTACTCATCGTTTGCCTTGCGCAATCGGTACTCCATGGAGAATTCCTTGCGCTGGTCAAATGCTTCGGTGTAAATACGCAGGCACCTGTGAAGGTCATCAGGATGTACGCCTTCAGCCCAGCCATTGCCCAGTTCTTCTTCCAGGCTTCTTCCGGTAAATGCAAGCCAGGTTGGATTGAAGTAAGTGCATAGTTTGTCTGTACCGGATTCCCAGATCAGCACCGATTGTGAGCCGGCCAGGGTATTGAAGCGTATGTTGCTCTCTTCCAGGGACCCCTGCAAATACCTTTTTTCTGTCAGGTCTTCCTTGATTGCTATGTAATTGGTCGTCTCGCCTTTCTGGTTTTTTACTGGAGCGATGGTGGCGGATTCATACTAGAGCTCACCGTTTTTTTTCCTGTTCCTGAAATAGCCCTTCCATTCGTTTCCCGATGTCAGAGTGTTCCACAAGTCGATGTAAACATTGTCATCGGTCCTCCCGCTCTTCAGAATCCGGGGGTTCTTTCCGATTACTTCTGCACTGATGTATCCTGTAATGCAGGTAAATCGCGGATTGACATATTCAATCAAGCCGTTTTTATCGGTAATGACGATTATTGCCGGGCTGGCCTCCATGGCCTTGGCCAGAACCATGAGTCTGTTCTCTATATTCTTTCGTTCCGTTACATCACGACAGGAGACATAGGCGCCAAGATACGCACCGGATGAGTCGTACATGAAGCTGGAATGATCTTCCCGCCATATGTAGTGTCCCCTTGCATGCCTGACCCTATAGGTGTAGGTCAATTCATCTTCTTTATTTTCTATCGCAGCATAAATAGACGAAAACAGGGCTTCCCGATCATCGGGATGTATTTCAGGATGGATGGCATCAAAACCTTTCCCAAGCTCTTCGGATTCTGGATAACCAAGCTGCCATAAATATGAGGGTGAAACATAGTCGATCAATCCATCTGGAGAAAAATGTACTATCCCATCAGAGGTGTTTTCACTGATCAGCCGATACTTCTCCTCACTCTTGATCAGAGCTTTTTCCTTTTCGATTTCCTTTCTTTTGGCCTCGAAAAGCTTGAACGCCATCTTGATTGAGGCATCAAGAACGGTAATCGATGAATTCTTGACAACATAGCCGTAGGAGGTTATCTTCTCCGTCTTCTCGACTATTTCTGGTTCTGTATGGGATGAGACAAATACTATCGGGATATCATGGCCTTCCAGAATGATCCCCGCGGCTTCCGTGCCATCGATACCCTTGCCAAGATTTAAATCCATAAGGATAAGGTCAATATGGGAAGATGTTTCTACCGCTTCTACAGCCTTTTCGCCGCTCGGGACAGTTCTGACAGTGTACCCGTATTTTTCAAGCTGCATCTTTTCCGTCAGGGCCAGGATTGCTTCATCTTCAACGAGAAGGATGGTTCTACCCTTACTCTCAGGCATGTTTTCTCCATGAAGTCCAGTTTTCTGTGAGCTACTAATTATAGGGATATATTAGTGAATCGCAAACATTTTTTTCGTATTTTCCGCTGTGTATGGGATGTAAACGATCAAGTCATATCATCATACGCACGGAGTCAGTGAAGGATTGTAAACAGGGAGGCTAGAGGAGTTACGATCTGGATGTTGCGGAAGCCGGTTACTACGGGCCAGGGATCGTCACTCCCTGTTGGGAGATGGATCAGGTGCTGTTAATATTCAACTGTAGCCGAAAAGATACCAGGGAGTCGCGGAAAGCCCGGACCGGGCCGGTTGGCATGGCATGCGGCTTAGGTAGGTGGTTCCGGCGGTCGGGATCCCGCAGCCGGAGCCCGGGAGGACTTGCAGCACAGAGCCCGACCCCGGGCCTGCCCGGGGTGGACCCAGGAAAGAGGCTGGGTTTACTGGTGCTGCGGGAGGGGGATCAGGCCTGCCTGCGCTCCAGCACATAGGGGCCGAGGTCCCTGAAGTCGTAGAAGACGAAATCAGCCTTGGTGGTGGCCCTGGCTTTGTCCGAGCGGGTTACGAGGGCGGTCTGCATGCCTGCGGCCCTGGCACCGGTGACGTCGTAGGCTTCGGAGTTGCCGACGTACAGGACCTGGTCGTTCCGGACCCCCAGGCGTTGTGCCATGAGGTCAAAGGAGGCGCGGTCGGGTTTTACGAGGCCTGTTTCCTCACTGGTCAGGACGGTGTCGAAGCGCGGTATCAGCTTCATGAGCTTCAGTTTGCGCTCGCAGGGAAAGTCGGACAGGGCACCAAGCTTGAGTCCTTCCGCGCGCAACAGGTCCAGGGTTTCGACTACGTGGGGGTAGAGGGGTATCCTGTCGAAGCAGGCGGATGATTTGTCGTAGAAGAAGTCGTCTATGGCCTTGTAAGCCCGGTCTGTGTCCCAACCCAGGTGCCTGGCCGTAAGTTCGGCCTGGAAGCGGTGGAAGCGTTCGATGTCCGGTGGGTCGCTGTGATGCCATTCCAGGGTGGGGTTCAGCTCACGTAGTTCGTGCCGTACGCGGTTGAAGGCCTTCAGGAGCCTCAGGTGACCCAGGGAGGCTGACAGCATCCGCAGATACAGGGCGGAGGCGGGGTAGAGGGTTCCGTCGATGTCAAAGCCTACCGCTTGTATGGGCATGGGAGGGTTATATACCGGATGAATACGGGTTGTCTAGGAAAATTGGCTGCCATGCTATGCTATTTACCTCGACTGTCTGATAGTCTATCGTTATACTGCGATGGGCGCTAAGCTCGCCGCTTGATGTATTCCTGCTTTGATGGAGCACCGTTATGAAATTCGTATTCTTTGGCGCCCCCGGCGTCGGCAAGGGCACCATGTCGATACGGGCCTCCCAGGAATTCAAGTTGCCGCACATTTCAACCGGCAATATCTTCAGGGCAGCCATACGCGATGGCACTCCCCTGGGAATAGCGGTTAAATCCATCATAGAAGCCGGGGACCTGGTACCCGATGATCTGACCATCAAGCTTGTCAGGGAACGCCTGGCCCTGCCCGATGTTGCCAGGGGCTGGATGCTGGACGGCTATCCGCGCACCATACCCCAGGCCCAGGCCTTGGATGCGGATGCGGCGGGTTACCATGTCATTGATCTTGAGGTTCCCGATCCGGTGATAATAGAGCGCCTGTCAGGCAGGCGCATGTGCCTGCATTGCGGCAGGAGTTACCATATGGTCCATATGCCGCCGGCAGTGCCGGGCATCTGCGATCAGTGCGGTACAGCATTGAGCGTGCGCGATGATGACGCCGAGGATGCCATCCGCAACCGCCTGTCAGCCTATCGTATGCTTACCGCTCCCTTGGTTGAATTCTACCGTGAACGCGGTACGATGATAACGATATCAGCTGAAAACGATGCCGACACGGTCTGGAATGAACTCAGGTCGGTGCTGGCAGCCCTTATGGAAGACCCACGCCAACAGAAATGACAGCAGAGCTGACAACAGGCGCAGGTTTCATCTAGGGGTGTTCCGAAAGGATGAACCATGGCTATCAAATTCCGCGGCAGACTGCATTCTACGCACCGGCTCACCCCTGGCCTTAGGTTCAGGCCGACTCGTACGCTTGGTCTCGTGTTGGCGCTCGGGCTTGCTGCAGCAACGTCACTGTCATGTTCTGCTCCCCGGGACTCCCGCGCCCCGGATCCGGCTCTGGTGGTGGCCCACAGCGATGGTTTGGTGTCACGGCACGCTGACCTAAGCGTGGTGCTGTCTACCGGGAGGGATGTTTCAGCGCTGGTAGATGCCAATCCTTTCAGCTTTACCCCTCCGCTCAAGGGCTCCGTGCACTGGAGTGCCGATGGTTCCAGGGCTGATTTCCGGCCCGGGACGGCCTTGAAGGCCGGCACGGTCTACAAGGGTGTTTTCGACTTCTCAGCCATCGGAGAGCCTTCAAACGGCTGGTTCTCCTTTACCGTGCGCAGTGCCGAACCGGGCCTGGCTGTATCGCCGGGGATGCTGTACGCGGCCAGGGACGGCTTCCTGGCCCTGGACGGCTCCATCCGTACGGAAGATATACCTTCCGCGGCGGAGGTACAGGCTCTGGTCTCTGCCAGCATCGGGGGCAGGAAGCTCGAGCTGTTGTGGAGCCATGAGGACAACGGGTTTCACCGCTTCACCGTGAAGGGCATACCCCAGGCTAGCAGGGACGGTGAACTGGTGCTGGCCTGGGATGGTAGATCCGCGGGATCCAGGACCAAAGGCTCCCAGCGGTACCGGATACCAGCCCAGGGTTCCTTCGAGGTCCTGTCGATACAGGGACCTGATTCGGCGGACTCGTCGGCTATCAGCATATCCTTCAGCGCCCCGGTAGATCCCGACCAGGATTTCAGGGGCCTGATTCGTGCCTCGGTTGCCGGTTCGGCGACGCTGCAAGCGACGCCTGCGGCGATGGGCCAGACTGGAGGTCTTGCCGGTGACTCCCTGCGTTTCGAGGCCCAGGGTGGCATGGTGCGTATCCATTCATCCCTCCGCTGGCCGGAAACGGTTGATGTGAGCGTAGAACGGGGTCTGCGCAGTACCTCTCTGGGAACCATTGCAGTCCCGGTGAGTGCCACGGTCAACTTTGACTGGGAGGTGCCACAGGTTCGCTTCCCTGCGGGGGGCGTCATTGTTCCCACCAGCCAGGGCACCCGTATCGTACTGGAGACCCGGAACCTGTCCACGGTGCTGGTGGAGGCCGTGCGTGTATATGGTGACAACCTCCTGCAGTTCATGCAGGTAAACGAGCTGGATGGCAGCCGTGAACTGCGTCGGGTGGGGGACGTGGTCTGGCGCCAGGAGCTGGATCTGAACTGGAGTGACGGGCAGAAGAACCAGTGGACCTCCCACGCACTGGATCTGTCCCCTCTGCTCAAGGACCATCCTGACGGCCTGTTCCAGATCCGTGTGACCTTTGGTCGCGGACATATACGCTATGTAAGCCCCAACGACCACGCCAGTCTTGGCAGATGGGTTTTTCCTGAACTGCAAATAACCGATCCTGATGACGAATCGTCGTACTGGGACTACTCCGAGGAATGGTTCGACTGGGACGAGTACTACCGCTACCAGGACGATCCGACCCATCCGGCCTTCTATGTGACCCGTTACGGCAGGGACAGGACAGCCAGGCGCAATGTCCTGGTATCCGATGTGGGCCTCATGGCCAGGCTCGATGTAGACGGAGCCTGGCATGTAGCGGTAACCGACCTCCGGAGCGCACTGCCTCTTCCCGGCACCAGCCTGACTATGTACAGCTATGCCATGCGGCAGCTGGCTGTTGCAACTGCAGGGCAGGACGGCACCGCCATCATCAAGCCAACTGCCGGGATCGATGCCGGAGAGCCTGCCTTCCTGGTGGCCAGGGCTGGCGGCAGCGGTACCCCAAGTGTGAGTGCCAAAGGTTATCTGAAACTGACGCCGGCATCGGCCCTGTCGGTAAGCCACTTCGATATAGGAGG